>NZ_JBSFGJ010000019.1:0-54680 GCF_053596515.1 Nonomuraea sp. NPDC001684 | reverse complement strand
ACTTGCAAAGCTATGGATCACTCTGCAGCTCCAGTTTCGGGCGATACCACCGTATGCTGCCCGATCCACTCGAGTTTCGTCGAGCAGTAATCTGGCATTTTCGCCAAGTTTTTTCGCTACCCCATAACAATCACATAAAGGCGATCACTGTCCGTAATCGTCACAGGTAGATAACGGGTTGGCGTTCGCGGGCGCCGCAACGGGACCCTCCCGGCAGCTCCACGGCTCGGTAAAGGTCTTGCTCCAAGGGGTTCCCATCAGGGGGGATCCGACGTAGAAAGGTGTTACGGACTACTTGTCCGGGTGCATCAGCCGGGCACCCACGTGCGACCAGCCGCGGGAGGCGCGTCGTGACGGGCTTGACCCGCTCCGACGGATTGAGGTGCACGCTTGGTAACCCGGTGTGATGCACAGGCGGACGGCGTCTCTGACGAGACGCCGTCAGCTATGTGACCAGCCCGTCCGTCAGCCCCGCTGCATCGCTTCGCAGATCGCGGTCGTCTCCCGTACCCCCAGGCTTACCGCCGAGGCACAGTGTTGTACCCACTGGCCGACGCCCTCCGGGGTCCCGGTCAGGTACGCCCGCAGCGCCTCCGCGTACGGCAGCTCCAGGTGCCCGATCTCCACGACGACCAGCGACTTCGGGTCGAGCCCGTACTCGACCAGGGTCAGCCGCTCCGCGGAGCGCGCCACGACGCCGTCGCACGTACCGAACGGACGCAGCACCGCCAGCTCGGCGTGCACCACGGCGGCCAGCACGATCGCGGGCGCCTTGCCCGCGCCCTCCAGCAGCCGGAGCAGGGCCTCCATCCGCGTCGCGGTCTCCGCGGCCCCCGGCGCGGGGCCGAGCCCGAGCGGGTCGGGGGCGGAGTCGTCCGTGCGGGGACGTCCCAATGCGGGTTGGTCGGCGAGCCCCGCGGCGGCGACGGTGTGCAGGCGGGCCAGCACCTGCCTCGGGGCCTTCCGCCAGGTGGCGCCGAGCCGGCCCATCTCCGCGGACGCCCGCAGCGCCCCCTGGACCAGCGGGTCGTGCACCTCGTCGCGGCGCAGCGCGTCCAGCGGCACGTCGGCGCCCTCGATCGCGGCCGAGGCCCGCGCGCCGCGCAGGGACGACTCGGTGGACACCGCCGGGCTCGCCCGGCGCAGGACGCGATGCCGATAGAGCCGGTCGACGGCCTGCCGCGCCTCGTCAACCGCCTCGGACACGCCTGGGAACCGCGCGATGACGGCCAATGGGTCACTCACGAAAACCGACCTTACCGGCGGGTACACCATGCCCCGCCATGGACCACACCCCCGCCGCAAAAGGCATCACGCCGTGCCCCGCCATGGACCACACCCCCGCCGGAAAGGGCACCACGCCGGGCCCCGCCGGACACCGCTCCGCCGCCGCACAAGGCGCCGCGGGAGCGCGACATAAGCTCCCACGCCGCCCCCGCCATGGACCGGACCGCCGCCGGATTAGGCGCTACGGCGACCCCCGCTTTTTCCCGCCACGCCGAACCGCATATTCTCCTGATTTCAGGATGACAACAGTTCAATTGCGTTTGTCATGCGAGCTGATAATCATGCGGCCACCCACGCGAATCGGTACAGACCTGTCTAGACCTCTTGTGTGGGAAGGCCGTGAGCTGGTGAAGTGGGACCCGACCTATCCCACCTGGCCATAGAAGGAGCACGAAGTGGCCCCGGAGACCCCTGGCAACGAGACCCAGGCGCTGTCCAACCTGCTGCAGGAGAACCGCCGGTTCGCACCACCGGCTGAGCTGGCCGCGGCCGCGAACGTGACCGCCGCCGCCTACGCCGAGGCCGACGCCGACCGTCTCGCCTTCTGGGAGCGCGCGGCCGAGCGGCTGACCTGGGCCAGGCGGTGGGACACGACGCTGGAGTGGAACGCGCCGTTCGCCAAGTGGTTCGTCGGCGGCGAGCTCAACGTCGCCTACAACTGCGTCGACCGGCACGTCGAGGAGGGACGCGGCGACAAGGTCGCCTACCACTGGGAGGGCGAGCCCGAGGGCGACAGCCGCACGCTCACCTACGACGACCTCAAGAGCGAGGTCAGCAAGGCCGCCAACGCCCTGCAGGAGCTCGGCGTGGGCAAGGGCGACCGGGTGGCCATCTACATGCCGATGATCCCCGAGCTGCCGATCGCGATGCTGGCCTGCGCCCGCATCGGCGCGATCCACTCGGTGGTGTTCGGCGGCTTCTCCGCCGGCGCGCTCAAGAGCCGCATCGACGACGCCGACGCCAAGCTCGTGATCACGGCCGACGGCGGCTACCGCCGCGGCAAGCCGAGCGCCCTCAAGCCCACCGTGGACGAGGCCGTCGCCGAGTGCCCGCAGGTGGAGAACGTGCTCGTCGTACGACGTACCGGCCAGGACGTCGCGGTGGGCGAGAAGGACGTGTGGTGGCACGACCTGGTCGAGCGCCAGAGCGACCAGCACACCGCCGAGCCCCACGACGCCGAGGACCCGCTGTACATCCTCTACACCAGCGGCACCACCGGTAAGCCCAAGGGCATCCTGCACACGACCGGCGGCTACCTCACCCAGACGGCCTGGACGCACCACGCGGTCTTCGACCTCAAGCCCGAGACCGACATCTACTGGTGCACGGCCGACATCGGCTGGGTCACCGGCCACTCCTACATCGTCTACGGCCCCCTCGCCAACGGCGCGACCAGCGTCATCTACGAGGGCACCCCGGACACCCCGCACCGCGGCCGGTTCTGGGAGATCGTGCAGAAGTACAAGGTCACGATCCTCTACACCGCCCCCACGGCGATCCGGACGTTCATGAAGTGGGGCGACGACATCCCCGCCAAGTTCGACATGTCCAGCCTGCGCGTCCTGGGCTCGGTCGGCGAGCCGATCAACCCCGAGGCCTACGTCTGGTACCGGGAGAACATCGGCCACGACCGCTGCCCGGTCGTGGACACCTGGTGGCAGACGGAGACCGGCGCGATCATGATCAGCCCGCTGCCGGGCGTCACCTCGGCCAAGCCGGGCGCGGCGATGCGGCCGCTGCCGGGCATCAACGCCGACGTGGTCGACGACCAGGGCAACAGCGTGCCGAACGGCGGCGGCGGCTTCCTCGTGGTGCGCGAGCCGTGGCCCGCCATGCTGCGCACGATCTGGGGCGACGACCAGCGCTACATCGACACGTACTGGTCGCGGTTCGAGGGCATGTACTTCCCCGGCGACGGCGCGAAGAAGGACGAGGACGGCGACCTGTGGCTGCTCGGCCGCGTCGACGACGTCATGCTCGTCTCCGGCCACAACATCTCCACCACCGAGGTGGAGAGCGCGCTGGTCAGCCACCCCAAGGTCGCCGAGGCGGCCGTGGTCGGCGCCACCGACCCGGTGACCGGCCAGGCCATCGTGTCGTTCGTGATCCTGCGCGGCAGCGCCGAGGAGAGCGACGACATCGCCGCCGAGCTGCGTGACCACGTGGCCAAGACGCTCGGCCCGATCGCCAAGCCGCGGCAGATCCTGGTCGTGCCCGAGCTGCCGAAGACCCGCTCCGGCAAGATCATGCGCCGCCTCCTGCGCGACGTGGCCGAGAACCGCAGCATCGGCGACGTCACCACGCTGGCCGACAGCACGGTGATGAACCTCATCTCCGAGAAGCTGCCCGCGGCCAAGTCCGAGGACTGATCAGGCCGCAAGTCAGCTGAGGCGCATGCCCGAACCGGGCATGCGCCTCAGCCGTCTCCACCGGACGGCGTTATCGTGGGCGATCGGGTAGTTCTGTGAGTAGCAGCGTCCTCGGCGTGTTCGGTGGCGCCCAGCCGTCCGTACGGGATGTTTGACACGGCCACCAGGCCTCGATAGGAGACGTTCATGCCGCAGACTCCCGAGGAAGAATCCCTGGGCTCGCTGGTCGCCCAGGCCAGCAGCCATATCTCCGACCTCGTCCGCTCCGAGATCGAGCTGGCCAAGGCCGAGTTCAAGTTCGACGCCAAGCGGGTGGGCATGGCCGCGGGCCTGTTCGCCGCCGCCGCGTTCATGGCGCACCTGTGCCTGATCCTGGCCTCGTTCACCATCGCGTACGTGCTGGCCCAGTGGCTGCCCAACTGGCTGGCCTTCCTCATCGTGACCGTCTTCTACCTGGTGGCCGCGGGCCTGCTGGTGCTGGTCGGCGTGCGCAGGCTGAAGGGTCTGGCCGGGATGAAGCGCACCGCCAGGTCGATCAAGGGCCTCAAGGAGATCGCGACGCCGGAGGAGCAGCCGCTTCCCGCGCCCACTCCCGAGGGCCAGCCGGTGAGTCGTGATGGCACCTGACGAGTCGGTCGTCCAGATCGACGGCCCGTGGACGCACCGGGCCGTGCACGCCGGCGGCACCCGCTTCCACGTCGTGGAGGCCGGTGAGGGGCCGCTGGTCCTGCTGCTGCACGGGTTCCCGCAGTTCTGGTGGACCTGGCGCAACCAGCTCACCTCCCTCGCCCGGGCCGGTTTCCGGGCGGTCGCCGCCGACCTGCGCGGCTACGGCGGCAGCGACAAGCCGCCGCGCGGCTACGACCTGCCCACCCTGGCCGCCGACGCCACCGGGCTGATCCGCGCGCTGGGCGAGACCGGCGCGGTTGTCGTCGGGCACGACTGGGGCGGCCTGCTGGCCTGGACGATGGCCGTGCTCGACCCCAAGTGCGTGCGCCGGCTGGTCGTGGTCTCGGCGCCGCACCCGCTGCGGCTGCGCAACGCGCTGGTGACCGACCCCGCCCAGGTCAGGGCCGGCCGGCACGCGCTCGGCTACCAGCTCCCGCTGCTGCCCGAACGCCGGCTCACCCGGCACGACGCCGCCTTGGTCGGCCGGATCCTGGCGGGCTGGTCGGCGCCCGGCTGGCCCGACGCCGAGACCGCGCGCACCTACCGGGAGGCGTTCCGGATCCCCGCCGTGGCCCACTCGGCGCTGGAGTACCACCGCTGGTTCGGCCGGTCCCAGCTCCGGCCCGACGGCCGCCGCTACGCCAGGGTCATGCGTACCGAGATCGAGGCGCCCACGCTGCACCTGCACGGCGCGCTCGACCCGTGCGTGCTGCCCCGCACCGCCCAGGGCTCCAGCCGGTACGTCGCCGCCCCCTACCGCTGGCGGCTGTTCGAGGGCGCGGGCCATTTCCCCCACGAAGAGATCCCCGACGTGTTCGACACCGAGCTGCTCGGCTGGCTGGCCGACCCCGAGCCCGACCGATAGGAAGCCCCGCGAGCGATGAGAGACCGCGACCCCCAGGGCAAGCCGCGCAACGCCAGGCCACGCGACGCGTACGGCAGGCCGCTCCCCTACGGCTCGCCCGGCGTCGACCGGGTCCCCGACGACTACGCCCCCACCGCCGACCAGGCGCTCGCCGACGCCCGGCGTTTCCTGGCCGAGGGGCTGCCGTTCAACGCGCACGAGGTCTTCGAGGGCCGCTGGAAGTGCGCGCCCGAGGAGGAGCGCGAGCTGTGGCAGGGGCTCGCGCAGATCTGCGTCGGCCTGACGCACCTCCAGCGCGGCAACGGCCGCGGCGCGGTCACCCTGTTCAGCCGCGGCGCGGCCAGGGCGCAGGCGTACGGCGGCGACTACGACGCCGTCGGCCGGGCGGTCACCGGCCTGACCCAGGACAGCGACCCCGCCGGGGCGATCGCCCTGGTCCTGGGCGAGCTGCCCGGCTAGTCGCACTCCTGGGTGCTGGCCGCGGTGGTGTCGTTCCTGCCCTGGCCGGCGTCGGGCGCGACCTCCTCGGCGGTCAGCACGTAACCGGTGTCCTTCTCGCTGACCGCGGCGGCGAAGATCACGCCGTAGACGCGGCCGTCGACGGTGAGCAGCGGGCCGCCGGAGTTGCCCGGCAGCACCTTGCCGCGGATCGCGTAGACCTTCCGCCGGACGTTGCTGCCGTGGTAGATGTCGGGGCCCTCGGCGTCGAGGCGGCCGCCGATGCGGGCCGGCTCGGCGGTGAAGCCCTTGCCCCTGGGGAAGCCGGCGATGATCGCGTTGGCGCCGCGCTTGCCGTCGGCCTCGAAGCTGAGCTGCGGCAGGTCGAGGCCGGGCACGTAGAGGATCGCGATGTCGCGCTGGGGGTTGTAGCGCACGACCTTGGCCGGGTGGCGCACGTTCTTGTAGTCGATGACCTCAAGGTCGCGGGTGACGCCGGCGACGACGTGGGCGTTCGTCATGATCCGGCCGTCGGCGTAGACGAAGCCGGTGCCCTCGATGTGCTTGTTGCAGCTCTCGGCGTTGCCCTGCACCTTGACGATGGCCCGCTGGGCCCGGCCCAGCTTGGCGCCCTGGAGGATGCTCTGCGCGGGCGGCGGCACGTCGATCAGCGTGTCGGCGCCGATCGCGTCGAAGACGGGCGGGAACTCCGACCGGTCGACGAACTTCTTGAACGGCTGCTGCCAGTTGCGCGCGGCCTGCGGGATCGCGTCGTCGACGGTGGTCAGCAGCGCGGAGTTCTTGACCTGGTCGACCAGCGGGGTGAACGTCGTGGAGACGATCAGCGACCCGATCAGCCAGGCGATCACCAGCACGGACAGCGCGCTGGCGAACGTGCCGCCCACCGCGTCGGCCATCTTGGCCGGCTCCCACGTCACGTGGCTGCGCACGACCGCGCCGACCGTGGAGGAGGCGAACTGGCCGATCGTGGCGGCCAGGAAGACGATCACGATCGCGAGCAGCGCCTGCGGGGTGTCGCCGTCGACCACGGCCTTGGCGACCGGCGGAGCGATGAAGATGCCGAGCACGGCGCCGCCCACGAACCCCACGAAGCTCATCGCGCCGATGATGAAGCCCTGTCGGTAGCCGGATACGCCGAAGGCGATCACGAGGCCGATCAATATGAGGTCAAGCAGATCACCGCGCACGCTTCAAAGGTAGCCAGCGATACGGTCAAGTGTGCACGTCTTCCGCCAGGACGGCGTCACCCGCCTGGCTATCTTGAGCGGTATGCCGCCGGCCGAGGGAACAGTGCGCGATCTCATCCAGGCAGCTCTCAGCGACACCGATCCGGACGGCCCGCTGCGCTGGCACGTGATCTGCCAGCTGCGCCAGCGGGCCGACCTGGAGTCGTTCATCGAGGCACGCCGCCTGTGCGCTGCGGACAACGTGGCCGAGCGCCTGCTCGGGGTGGACATCATGGGCATGTTGCGGCCGTTCGTGGACCGTACGCTGCCGGTGCTGCGCTACCTGGCCGCCAGCGAGGACGACGCCATGGTCCTGTACTCGGTGCTGATCGCCTTCGGCCACCTGGCCGACCCCCGCTCGCTGCCTTCGGTGATCGACCTGGCCTGTCACGGCGACGCGAGAGTGCGGTACGGGGCGGCGTACGCGCTGCAGCACGTGCTCGGCGATCCGCCCGACCGGGCCGGCCTGGAGATGCTGCGCACCCTGGCCGCCGACGACGACGCCGACGTGGCCGACTGGGCCTCCCTGGGCGTCTCGCTCAGAGCCCCGGAATGACCCCGGCGTCCTGCGTCAGGGCGCCGGAGTGGTCCGCTCGCGCAGGCCCAGCCGGACGACCTCGGCCGGCAGGTCCTCCAGCCGCGCCTGGTCCCAGGGACGTTCGAGGCCGCCCTCGCGCAGCACGACGTCGAGCACCATCGCGGTGAACCCCCACACCAGCATGCCCCGCACGTGGAAGGCCGGGCCGGCGAGCCCGCTGGGATGCCGCAACATGACCCGGTTGCCCGCGTCGACCAGCTCCGCGATCGGCACCCGCTCCACGGACTCCACCTCGTCGGGCGAGGCCGCGTGCACGGCGGACGGCGTGTGCCACCAGCCGAACACCGGGGTGACCCGGTTGTCGCTGTGGTCGAGGTAGAGCTCGGGCATCGTGCCGAGCACGCGGACGCCGCGCGGATCGACGCCGGTCTCCTCCTCCGCCTCGCGCAGGGCCGCGCCGACCGGGCCGCCGTCGCCGGGATCGACGCCGCCGCCGGGGAAGGCGGGCTGGCCCGCGTGCCTGCGCCCGCGTGAGCTGCGCTGGATGAGCAGCACGTCGGGGCCGAGCGGGCCCTCGCCGAACAACATCAGCACCGCGGCCAGGCGCCCGCCGTCGGCCGGGGGACGCAGGTATCGGGGGACCGTGATGCGCGCGGCCTGCGCCGCCAGCCGTTCGAGCCAGTCGGGCACTTCTGTCACGCCAACCTCCAACACGGCACGGCCTCGATCACTTCCCGTGGCTCGGGGATCAGGAGAAGGGGCCGGGCCTGACCAGCTTCTCGGCCTCCGCCTCGCCGGTGGGCCCGGTGCCGAAGGAGGGGCACAGGTTCGCCAGCGGGCACACGCCGCAGGCCGGGCGGCGGGCGTGGCAGATGCGGCGGCCGTGCCAGATCACCCGGTGGGAGAAGATCGTCCACTCGCGGCGGGGCAGCAGCTCGGCCACGATGTGCTCGATCTTGACGGGGTCGGTCTCCTCGGTCCAGCCGAAGCGGCGCACGAGCCGCTGGAAGTGCGTGTCGACGGTCAGCCCCGGCACGCCGAACGCGTTGCCGAGCACCACGTTCGCGGTCTTGCGGCCCACGCCGGGCAGGGTGACCAGGTCTTTGAGCCGGCCGGGCACCTCGCCGCGGTAACGCTCGCACACGGCCTGGGCCATGCCGATGATGCTGTTGGTCTTCGCGCGGAAGAAGCCGGTCGAGCGGATGATGTCTTCCATCTCGGCGCGGTCGGCGGCGGCGTAGTCCTCGACGGTGGGGTATTTGGCGAACAGGGTGGGGGTCACCATGTTCACCCGCTTGTCGGTGCACTGGGCCGACAGGATGGTGGCGACCAGGAGCTCCAGCGGGTTGCGGAAGTCGAGCTCACAGTGGGCGTCGGGGTAGGTCTCGGCGAGGATGCGGTTCATCTTGCGTGCCCGCCGTACCAGGGCGAGCTGGGTCTCCGGCTTGCGCCCCGCCGCGTTCGTGGCCATGCCGCAAGACTATGGGAACGGTTGAACCTTCTACGCCGCGTTCGCGTACAACCTGGCGGCTTGGAGGGCGGCGACCATGGGCGATCGGCACAAGGGCGAGTCACTGACCGAGTTCGTCCGCGCGGGCGGACCGTTGCGCGGCGCGGCGCTGCACCGGCTGGCGCTGGGCAGCGCGGCGGCCATGGCCAGGATGCACGCCCACGGCGTGACCGGCCTGCGGCTCACTCCGGACAACGTCGCGCTCGGCACGCGCGGCCAGGTGCTGGTGGGCGTGCAGGGCTCGCCCGGCCGCGGCGGCCAGGCCGCCGACGTGCGGGACTGGGCCGAGCTGGTGCGGTTCGCGAGCGGGTCCGGCGCGCTGCCGCAGCCGCTGCGCGGGATCGTCGAGCGGTGCCGCCGTCCGGAGCCGGCCGGCCGTCCTTCGGCGGCCCATGTCGTACGCGTCCTGCTGGGCCACACGATGGCGACGGCGGTCGCCTCCGTGGACGACCTCCTGCGGAAGTAAGCAGGTCACCCGATTTGTTCATACACTTCAGTGCGCAACACAACAGGGCAATCCCGGGCTAACCCGGGCATTCCCATAGCCTGTGTGTGCCGCCCGGAGTGGGGTGAGTCACAATGGCAGCAGAGGAGGCAGAGTGAACACCGAAGATGTGCTGGGCAAGGCCCCCCTGTTCGCCGCGCTCGACCGCGAGAGCGCCGCGGCGCTGCGGACGAGCATCACCGAGGTCCAGCTGTCCAAGGGACAGACCCTCTTCCACGAGAACGAGACCGGCGACCGGCTCTACGTCGTGCTCGAAGGCAAGATCAAGCTTTCCCGCACCTCGCCCGACGGCCGCGAGAACCTGCTGAGCGTGCTCGGCCCGAGCGAGATGTTCGGCGAGCTGTCGCTGTTCGACCCGCGTCCGCGCACCGCCACGGCGACGGCGCTGACCGACGTGCGCCTGGCCGGGCTGGGCCACGACGACCTGCGCCCGTGGCTGACCGGCCGCCCCGAGGTGGCGCTGCACCTGCTGCGCGCGCTGGCCCAGCGGCTGCGCCGCACCAACGACGTGCTGGCCGACCTGGTCTTCACCGACGTGCCCGGCCGGGTCGCCAAGCAGCTCCTCGACCTGGCCGAGCGGTTCGGCGCCAAGACCGACGACGGCATGCGCGTGCACCACGACCTCACCCAGGAGGAGCTGGCCCAGCTCGTCGGGGCCTCGCGCGAGACGGTGAACAAGGCCCTGGCCGACTTCGCCCAGCGCGGCTGGCTGCGCATCGAGGCCAAGGCCGTGGTCATCCTCGACATGGACCGGCTCTACAACCGTTCCAGGTAGTCGAGCTGGGCCCGCACGGAGACCTCCGCGGCGGGCCAGAGCGACCTGTCGACGTCGGCGTACACGATCTCGACGACCTCCCGGGGCGTGCGCGCGCCCTGCGCCTGCGCCGCCCTGATCTGGTCGAGCCGCTGCCGCCGGTGGGCGATGTAGCCGTCGAGGGCCGCGATCGGGTCGGGCAGCACCGGGCCGTGGCCGGGCAGCAGCGCCCGCGCCCCCAGGCCCTCGGCCGCCGCCCGCAGCCGGTCGAGGCTGCGCAGGTAGTCGCCGAGGCCGCCGTCCTGGGCGATGATCGTGGTGCCCCGGCCGAGGACGGTGTCGCCGGTCAGCATGGCCCGGTCCTGGGGCAGCCAGAAGCACAGCGAGTCGAACGAGTGGCCGGGCGTGGCGTGGACGTGCAGCTCCAGGCCGTCGACCGTGATCACGTCGCCGTCGCCGAGCCCTTCGTCGCCGAGCCGGTGGCGCGGGTCGAGGGCGCGTACGGGGGCGTCGACCAGCTCGGCGAACCGTTTCGCGCCGCCGCTGTGGTCGGCGTGGCCGTGCGTGAGCAGGATCTGGGTGACCCGCCGCTCGCCCAGATGGTCGCGTACGCGCAGCAGGTGCGCCTCGTCGTCGGGCCCGGGATCGACCACGACCGCGTCGCGGGTGCCGATGACCCAGGTGTTGGTGCCGTCGAGCGTCATGGCGGACGGGTTGGGCGCCAGCAGGTTCTCGGCGTGCTCGGTACGGGAGCCGTCGGGCGTGCCGAGCGGGATGTGCAGGCCGCTCACGGCGTCATCAACCTCATCTCCCCCTCGACCTCCACGGCCGCCGGCAGGATCGCGGTGATCCGCCGCTCCTCGGCCAGCACGGACGCCACGCTGTCGTGCCCGGCCAGCTCGGTGAGCGTGTGGGAGGTGGGCGGCATCAGGAAGATCTCACCCGCGCGCCACAGCTCGATCGCCTCGGCCGGCCGCCGCCACACGACGTGGTCGGCCTCGCCCCCGACGTCGCGCGTGCGCTGGCCCTCGGGCAGCACCGCCACGAAGAACCGGGTGTCGAACCTGCGCTGCTCGATCTCCGGCGTGATCCAGTGGGCCCACGGCTTGAGCAGATCGGATCTGAGCACCAGGCCCCGCTTGGCCAGGAAGTCGGCGAAGGCCAGGCTGCGGTCGATCAGCGCCAGCCGGTCGGCCTCCCAGTCGTCGCCCGTGGTGTCCTCGACCACGCTGTCCGGCCCCGGCCCCGCCAGCAGCACGCCGGACTCCTCGAACGTCTCCCGCACGGCCGCGCACACCAGCCCGCGCGCGACGTTCTCACTGGCGTGGAAGACCTCGCCCCACTCCTTGGGGGACGGCCCGGCCCAGGCCACCGCCTGGTCGGTGTCGCGGGGATCGACGGAGCCGCCGGGGAAGACGTAGGCGCCCGCCGCGAAGGCCATCGTGGACTTCCGCCGGAGCAGGTAGACCTCGGGCCCGCCGCGCGGGCCCGAGCCGCGCAGGATCACCACCGTGGCGGCGTCGCGCGCCGGGACGGGGGCGAGCCGCCCGGCGATGATCTCTCTGGCTCGCGCGGCGAGCTCGTCGGGAAGGGGAAGACCGGCCACCTGACCTCCTACTAGAACATCACTCGGTCATGGTGACACATCCTGATGGTCAGGAGACCTCCGCGATCAGCTCCACTTCCACGGGGGCGTCCAGCGGCAGCGCGGCCACGCCCACGGCGCTGCGGGCGTGCTTGCCCGCCTCGCCGAACACCTCGGCCAGGAAGTCGCTGGCGCCGTTGGCCACCTGGGGCTGCTCGGTGAAGCTCGGCGCGCTGGCCACGAAGACCACGACCTTGACGATCCGCCGCACCCGGGACAGCTCGCCCAGCTCGGCCTTCAGCGCGGCCAGCGCGTTGAGCACGCAGATGCGCGCCTGCGCCTTGCCCTCGTCGACGCCGAGGTCGACGCCGAGCTTGCCGGTCTGGTGCAGCTTGCCCTCCAGCATGGGCACCTGGCCGGAGGTGTAGACGAGGTCACCGGTACGGACTGTCGGCACGTACGCGGCCAGCGGCGTCACCGGCTGGGGCAGCTCGTACCCGAGCTCGGCGATCCGCTCCTCGGGGCTCACGCCTTCTCCCGCTTGAAGTAGGCGACGAGCTGCTCGGGCGAGGCGCCCTGGACGATCTGGACGAGCTCCCAGCCGTCGGACCCGAAGTTGTCGAGGATCATCTTCGTGTTGTGGATCAGCACCGGAGCGGTGAGGTACTCCCATTTCTTCATGGCATGACGATCTCATGGAAAGCCGCTTCCCGGCCTGTCACCCCACCCATACGGGGGGCGGTGACCACAATGTGAGCAATCAAACGGTGGCCGTCGGGTTTCGACAAGTAACCGTTCGGTAGCCTCGAAACGTGGACTCTCCGGACACGGATTGGGGCGACGTGCGGCTGCACGTCGTCACCGGCAAGGGCGGCACCGGCAAGACGACCGTCGCCGCCGCCCTCGCCCTCGCACTGGCCGCGGGCGGGCGCAAGGTGCTGCTCGTCGAGGTGGAGGGCAGGCAGGGCATCGCCCAGATCTTCGACCTGCCGCCGCTGCCCTACGAGGAGCGCAAGATCGCCGTCGCGCCCTCCGGCGGCGACGTGTACGCGCTGGCCATCGATCCCGAAGAGGCCATGCTCGAATACATGGAGATGTTCTACGGCATGCGCAGGGCCGGACGCGCGCTGACCAAGATGGGCATCGTCGACTTCGCCACCACCGTGGCCCCCGGGTTCCGCGACGTCCTGGTCACCGGCAAGACGACCGAGGCCGTGCGCAGGCGGGGCAAGAACGGGCGCCGGGTCTATGACGCCGTCGTCCTCGACGCGCCGCCCACCGGCCGCATCACGCGCTTTCTGAACGTCACCCAGGAGGTCGCCGGCCTGGCCAAGGTCGGACCCATCAAGAACCACTCGGAACTCGTGAACGGCGTCGTGAAATCCAGGGAGACGATGGTGCACTTCGTCACCCTCCTGGAGGAGATGCCGGTGCAGGAGACCCTCGACGGGGTCGCCGAATTGCGCTCGGCCGGGCTTCCCGCAGGTTGCGTTTTCATCAACATGGTCCGTGAATCACTGCTTCCACCGGCCGCTCTTGACATGGCTGTCAAGGGCCGATTCGACGTGGGCGAGCTGGCGCTCGGGCTCAAGGCGGCCGGTCTCGCCGACACCTCCGACGCCGCCGCGATGGCCGAGGCGCTCGCCGAGGAGGTCGTCGAGCACGCCCGCCGCACCGAGCTGGAACACGCCGAGCGCGAGTCGCTGGCCGAGGCCGGCCTGCCGCGCGTCGAGCTGCCGCTGCTGGCCGACGGCGTCGACCTGGCCGGCCTGTACGAGCTGGCCGAAATCCTCCGCACCCACCGGGGAGCAGTGTGAAGAAGCCCATCCCCCTCGACGTCGACGCGATCCTCGACGACAAGGGCACCCGGATCATCGTCTGCTGCGGCTCCGGCGGCGTCGGCAAGACCACGACCGCCGCGGCCCTCGGCCTGCGCGCCGCCGAACGCGGCCGGTGCGCGGTGGTGCTGACCGTCGACCCGGCGCGCCGCCTGGCCCAGTCGATGGGCCTGACCGAGCTGGACAACACCCCGCGCCTGGTCAGCTCGCCCGAGGGCGGCGGCCAGCTCTTCGCCATGATGCTCGACATGAAGCGCACGTTCGACGAGATCATCGAGGCGCACGCCGACCCCGAGCGGGCCCGCCAGATCCTGTCGAACCCCTTCTACCAGTCGCTGTCCTCCAGCTTCTCGGGCACGCAGGAGTACATGGCGATGGAGAAGCTCGGCCAGCTCCGCCGCTCCGACGAGTGGGACCTGATCATCGTGGACACGCCGCCCTCGCGGTCGGCGCTGGACTTCCTGGACGCGCCGGAGCGGCTCGGCCGCTTCCTCGACGGGCGGTTCATCCGGCTGCTCACCGCCCCCGCCAAGGCGGGCGGACGCAGCGCGTTCCGGCTGCTCAACGCCGGGTTCGGGTTGATGGCCGGAGCGATGACCAAGCTGCTCGGCGCACAGGTGATCAAGGACCTGCAGACGTTCGTGTCCGCCCTGGACGCCGTGTTCGGCGGGTTCAGGCAGCGGGCCGAGATGACGTACCAGCTGTTGCAGGCGCCGGGCACGGCCTTCCTCGTGGTGGCCGCGCCGGAGCGCGACGCGATGAGGGAGGCGTCGTACTTCGTGGAACGGCTCGCCGAGGAGCGCATGCCCCTCGCCGGGCTCGTGGTGAACCGGGTGCACGTGTCGCCCGGCTCGGCGCTCTCGGCGGCACGCAGCGCCGCCGCGGCCGAGGACCTGGAGTCGAGGGGCGAACACGAGTTGACGGCCGCTGTGCTGCGGCTGCACACCGGCCGGATGCAACTCGCCACTCGCGAGAGCCGCGAGCAGGAGCATTTCGTCTCGGCTCATCCCACGGTGCCCGTGGCACAGGTACGTGCGATGTCCGGAGATGTCCACGATCTAGCCGGACTGCGGCAGATCGGGAACCTGTTGGCGAGCGCGTAGAGAAAGCACGGCCGACGGGCGGCGCCGGCCGTGCTCTCCCGCCGCGGGCCAGATCAGCCCGCGATCAGCTCATTGGTCCGTTCGTACTCTTCCTTCGCGGACTCGAGCAGGTCGCGCCACGAGTCCACGTCGGGCCGGCGCCTGAGCAGCGCGCGGCGTTCGCGTTCGGTCATACCGCCCCACACCCCGAACTCGATGCGGTTGTCCAGCGCATCGGCGAGGCATTCGGTACGGACCGGGCATCCTCGACAGATCAGCTTCGCCCTGTTCTGTGCGGCGCCCTGGACGAACAGCGCGTCCGGGTCCGCACCCTTACAGGCGGCACGGGAGGTCCAATCCGTGATCCACATTTTTCGACCCCACTCCCCTTAGGTGGTCAGTCGTCATTTGGGGCCGACGGGCGCGGGCGCCGAGCCTCCGTATTCAGTTGCCGCAGAGGATGAACGTACGCAACTTCACGTTCGGGCCGACAGACCCCAGAGGACCAATTTCTCGCCGGACTGTTGACCGGGAATGACTAGTCACCCCTCCCAGTCAAGGCGAAATGGTGTCGTGTTACCGATAAGGACAGTGTTTCGACGTACCCTTGGGAGCGTGCAAGCGAAGGGCAAAGACCGCTCCCACCCGCTCCTCAGCGTCCTGCGTCTGATCATCGCCGGGACGGCGGCGGGTGTGCTGGCGGCGGCGGTGGCGCTGCCGGCGGTCGGCGGGGCGGGCGTGTCGGCCAAGACCGCCATGGACGGACTCGAACTCAAGCCCAGGGAACTCGACGAACCCCCGCTGCCGGAACGCACGAAGCTGGTCGACGCCAACGGCAAGCAGATCGCCCAGTTCTACTACGAGAACCGGCAGTCCGTGACCCTCGACAAGGTCGCGCCCATCATGCAGACGGCGCTGATCGCGATCGAGGACTTCCGCTTCTTCGAGCACGGCCCGATCGACGTCGAGGGCACCGCCCGCGCCCTGGTGAAGAACCTCACCGGCGGCGGCGTCATGCAGGGCGGCTCCTCGATCACCCAGCAGTACGTCAAGCAGGTGCTGGTCAACAAGGCCGAGACGCCGGAGGAGCAGCAGGCGGCCATCGCCCCGACGATGTCCCGCAAGCTCCAGGAGCTGCGGTATGCCATGGCGATCGAGCGCAAGTACAGCAAGCAGCAGATCCTGGAGAAGTACCTCAACATCGCCTACTTCGGCGCGGGCGCGCACGGCATCCAGGCCGCGGCCAGGCGTTTCTTCGACAAGCCCGCCTCCGAGCTCGACCTGTCGGAGGCCGCCACGCTGGCCGGCGCCGTCCAGAACCCGGCCCGCACCGACCCCAACGTCGGCCCCGAGTCACGCGAACGGCTGCTGCTGCGCCGCAACACCGTGCTCGACCGGATGGCCGAGATCCACAAGATCACGCGGGCGGAGGCCGACGCGGCCAAGGCCGAGAAGCTCGGCTACAAGGACGTCAAGTTCCCCGGCGGCTGCGAGGCCAGCAAGTTCCCGTACTTCTGCCTCTACGTCCAGTACGAGATCCTCAACAACGACGACTTCGGCAAGAACCAGGACGAGCGCAGGAAGCTGCTCCAGCGCGGCGGCATGACGATCAAGACCACGCTCGACCCCAAGATGCAGAAGGCCGCCGAGAAGGCCATCAAGAAGTACGTCAGCCCCAAGGACAAGCCCGTGGCCGCGCAGGCCATGGTCGTGCCCGGCACCGGCGAGATCAAGGCGATGGCGGCCTCGCGCAAGTTCGGCGGCAGCAAGAAGAAGAACGAGATGAGCTACAACGTCGTCGCCGACGCCGCGCACGGCGGCGGGCGCGGGTTGCAGCAGGGCTCGACGGCCAAGGCGTACACGCTGGCCACCGCCCTGGAGGAGGGCCTGAAGTACGGCGACGGCTTCCCCTCGCCGGCCGGGTTCACCGCGAGCGGCTACAACTCGTTCAAGGACTGCAAGGGCGACAACGTCGGCGACCCCTCGCACACCGCGCACAACTCCAGCGAGGGCGGCGGCGGTTTCAAGACCCTGCAGACCGGCACGTGGGGCTCGGTGAACACGTTCTTCCTCAAGCTGGAGCAGGAGGTCGGGCTCTGCAAGGTCGTCAAGCTCGCCAAGCGCCTCGGCGTCAAGCGGGCCGACGGCGGCAAGCTGCGCGAGGTCGAGACGTTCACGCTGGGCGTCAACGAGGTCGACCCCGTGACGATCGCCAACTCCTACGCCGTGTTCGCCTCGCGCGGCCAGTACTGCAAGCCGCTGGCCATCACCGAGATCAAGGACAGGAACGGCGCCGCCAAGCAGTACAAGCCGAAGTGCTCGCAGGTCATGGAGGAGGAGGTCGCCGACGCGGTCAGCGGCATCCTGTCGGGCGTGTTCACCAAGGGCACGATGAGCGGCGTGGGCGGCATCGGTCGTGACGCGGCCGGCAAGACCGGAACGACCGACGACTACATGTCCGCCTGGTTCGCCGGTTACACCCCGAACCTGTCCTCGGCCGTGAGCCTCGGCGACCCGCGCGGCGCCTCCACCCACAAGCTGATCGGGGTCACGATCGGGGGCCAGTACTTCCCGTACGTGTACGGCGCCTCGATCTCCGGGCCCATCTGGAAGCAGGCGATGATGCAGGCGCTCAAGGGGGTGGAGCCGGTGGAGTTCACGCCGGTGGACCACTCGCGGTTCGGCGGCTGCTCCGACAAGTGCGCGCCGAAGCCCAAGAAGAAGAAGCGCGGCGACGAGGGGCCCGGGGACGGCGATCCGTTCGACAACTTCTTCGGCGACCACAACGACCGTGGCGACGGCGGCGGCGGTGACGGGCGCGGGCCGGGCGACTGGCAGCGGCCGGGCAACGGGTTCGGCGGCGGAGGGCTCGGCGGGGGGCTCGGCGACGGGCTCGGCGGCCAGGCCAACCTCGGGCCCACAGCCCCGGCGGGCCGAACCCGCCGCTGAGAGACACTGGGCGGCCCCGAACGGCCTTGGCCACCGATTGCCCCTCCATGGCCGTCCAGCCCCTCGCACAACGCCTTCAGAGGCTTCGTGAGGACGGCCCTCAGCCGGCCGTCCCCGACCACCTCCCACAACGCCCCTCAGCCAGACGTCGCGGCCCGGTCGGCCGCGGCCCGGTCGCCGCGGCCGCCCGGTGAACCGGCAGCGCCACTCTCTCGGACCACCACCGCCTGTAGGCCAGTTGCCGCCCCCTCGGGCCGCCGCGTCGGACCGCCGCAGCCGTTCCGTCGGAACGCCGCAGCCGTATAGGACCGCTAGCGCCACGTCGGACCATCGCCGCGGCTCCTTCGCACCACCACCGCCTCTAGGCCGCTGCCGCCACCACGAGCCACTCCGTCGGACCGCCGGTGCCATGTGAACCGCCACCCGCCCTGTCGGGCCGTCGCCGCCACCGCGGACCACTTCCGTCGTCCTGTGGGGCCGCTACCGCCCCCAAGGCTGGTGTCCCGAGGGCGGTGCCCCGAGGGCGGTGCCCCGAGGCTCGGGTCGCGGGGGGCGGCGTCCCGTGCGAAGGCGTCCCGTGCGAAGGCGTCCCACGCGAAGGCGGCGCGGTGTGGCGATCGGTGGGGGGAGGGGGCCGGGGTCAGGCGCTGAGGCGGGCGCGGACGGCGGCGGCGACGCGGCCGCCTTCGGCCCTGCCCGCGACCTTGGGGTTGACCACCTTCATGACCTGCCCCATGGCCTGCGGCCCCGACGCGCCGGTCTCGGCCACGGCCGCGTCGACGATCTGGGCCAGTTCCTCGTCGGAGAGCTGCGCCGGCAGGTACTCCTCCAGCACCGCCTGCTCGTCCAGCTCGGCCTGGGCCTGCTCGGTGCGTCCGGCGTTCTGGAACGCCTCGGCGGCCTCGCGCCGCTTCTTGGCCTCCTTGGTCAGCACCTTGATGACCTCGTCATCGCTGAGCTCCCTGGCCGCCTTGCCCGCCACCTCCTCGACGTTCACGGCCGCCAGAGCCATGCGAATCGTCCGGAGACGGACTTCGTCCCGGCTCTTCATCGAGGCCGTGAGATCGGCCTTCAGCTTGTCCTTCATTGCGCTCATGCGGTCCATCTTGCCGTCTGCCGGGACGGCTCGTGCCCGTTGTCAGGCATCATGAGTACGTGAGGAAAGCCGTCGCAGTGCCCCTGTCCATGATCGGTCTCGGCCTGGCCGGGCTGGGCTACGCCTCCGTCGTGGAGCGCAACTGGTTCCGCCTGCGCCGCTTCGACGTGCCGGTGCTGGAGCGCGGGCGGCGTCCCGTACGCGTGCTGCACCTGTCCGACCTGCACCTGACCCCCAGGCGCACGATGCTCATCAACTGGGTGCGCTCCCTGGGCGCCCTGGAGCCCGACCTGGTGGTCAACACCGGCGACTCGATCGCCCACCCCGAAGCGGTCCCCGCGCTCCTGCACGCCCTGGAGCCGCTGCTGTCCCGTCCCGGTCTGTTCGTCTACGGGTCCAACGACCTCTACGCCCCCCAGCCGAAGAACCCGGCCCGCTACCTCTGGCGTACCTCGAAGAACGACCGCCGTCAGCACATCCCCAACCTCCCGTGGGAGGAACTGGGCGCCGGCATGGCCGCCGAGGGCTGGCTGGACATGAACAACACCACCGCCCGCGTCAAGATCGGCGACCTCGACGTCGCGGTGGCGGGCATCCACGACTCCCACATCTCCCGCGACCGCTACGACCTGGTCGCCGGCCCGGCCCCGGCCGACGCCGACCTCCGCCTCGGCGTCATGCACTCCCCCGAGCCCCGCAACATGACCCGCTTCGCCGAAGACGGCTACCAGCTCCTGCTCGCCGGCCACACCCACGGCGGCCAGCTCTGCGTCCCCTTCTACGGCGCCCTGGTCACCAACTGCGGCATCGACCGTGCCCGCGTGAAGGGCCTGAGCCGGCACGAGAACGCCTGGCTGCACGTGTCCGCCGGACTCGGCACCTCGCCGTACGCACCGGCCCGTTTCGCGTGTTTCCCGGAGGCGACGTTGCTCACGCTGGTTCCGCGACGCTGAGGCGGTCACGAGTACCCGCGAAGTCCGCTAGACTTTCTCAAGCACGCGCAAGACGGGCGTGCACCGGGGTGTAGCGCAGCTTGGCAGCGCGCTTCGTTCGGGACGAAGAGGTCGTGGGTTCAAATCCCGCCACCCCGACAGTATCGCCGCAGGTAGAAGGCCGCTTCCGAAGATCGGAAGCGGCCTCTTCTGTCTTCTGAGTGACTAACTGCGTGACTACGTGCTCGAGAGCGCTCAACACCACATCAGAGGACCGTAGCGGTGCTAGCGTCGTCGTCCTGCATGTCGCCTTGAGGGTTTGGCCTTGTCTGCCACCCTGACACACTGAGACTCCAGAATTGTCGGTCGCTACCTCTAGCGTGTGGAACGTCGGCCATCCTCCTGTGGAGACGTGTAGAGGCAGCAGATGAGCAAGGACCGCATCCCCGAGGCAGTTCAGAAGGCTCTGTTCCTCGTGAGCCGAGGCTACTGCTACGCGCCAAAGTGCCAAAGACGAGTGGTACAAATTCTCGAAGATGGCAATCCATACATTTACGCCTTCGTAGCCCATATCTGTGGTGAACCGAATGGACCGCGGCACGATCCAAGCATGTCCATAGAAGAACGTACAAGCTTCAGCAACATGCTTTTGCTTTGCGATGGCCATCACAAACAGATAGACCGGAAACCGTCGGCTGGCAAATATCCTGTCGAACTCCTGAGGGCTTGGAAAAAGGATCGTGAAGGCGATTACGCTACTGCCTTGAATGGCCTTACCGGACTCACCGAAGACGGACTGAAGGATTTGATGGCAACCGCCATCACCGAAACCAAGAACGACCTCTTCAATGCGATTGGAGATCTCAAGTCAGCAAGCCGCGAAACAGTCGACACACTCCGGTCGCTAGTGCTTGAGGCTTTCAATCACCCATACGATAGCGTCCAGATGCTTCACGAGGCAGCGATGCGCCTCAGCCACCTGCAGGACAATACGACGCTTCTGCATGAAGCAGCCATGCGACTGAGCCACCTGCAAGACAACACGAGCTTTCTCTACGAGGCAGCTCACGATCTCAAGCACTTGCAGGATACTGCGTCACAGCTCCGTCATGCCGCAAGCCGCTTGGAGCACCTCCCTGCTAGCACAGACCGCCTCTGGGCGATGTCGAGCAAGCTCACGGAACTGGAGGATCAGGTTCGGCTTGTAAACACGGCAGGGGAAGATGTTCCCTGGCATCTGGTGGAGCAATTCATCAGTGCTTCTCGAAACGTGACACGCTCCACAACCGAGAACCGCTCCACAACTTCGACTACGACTTCGAGCGAGACGCAGCTACTTATTGATGCAGCGACAGAACTAAGAGATGTATCGGTTACATTGCAGGAAGTGGAAGGAACAGGTTGGCCACCTTCCCCCTCGCAGTGGATATGGATAAAGCGCGCAGCGATAACCGGCGCCGCCTGCGCGTTTGCGATCGCAGGACTAATTGCCTGGATCGCCACACGGACGAGCGCGTGAGTCCAGCAATGGGCGTGCCTAAGGGCTTCAGACACGCCCAAGGTCGCTACTTGCGGCTATCGAAAATTTGATTCATCGCCGTCGCGCCGCACTGGAGAACTGGACGAATCTGTTTCCGGTACACAGCCTCGGTGACAGCGGTACTGCTGTGACCGACCAATCGGGAGATCTCCTCCAGAGGCACGCCATTGTCTGACAGAAGTGAGACGAAGCTGTGGCGGAGTTCCCGAGGCGTCCAGGCTTTTGCGTCCACGCCTTCCGCTTGCTGAATGGCGTTGCGAAAGTCACGGCGGACGTTGGCCGCATCGAGGGGTGCACCCGTCACAGTGGCGAACACTAGCTCGCGACTTGACCAGGCATCCCCTCGGCTCCGCTGCTGCCCTGCACGCCGCTCGCGAAGGACGTCCACGCACCGCTGGGGCAATGCGAGAGTGCGACGGGATTTCCGGGTCTTGGTGTCTCCTCCGGCCCGTACCGAGCGCCATACCGCTACGTGCGGCGGTATCGGCGGATTGGCGATGGGATCACCCTCCAGGTCCACGTGATCCCACGTCAGCGCCCGTAGCTCCTCGGTGCGTGCCCCGGTAAGCAGGGACAGGACGATGTATGCGTGCATTTTGGAGTCCTCGGCGGCCTTCAGTACGGCTTCTGCCTGGGCGAACGTCAACGCCTTGGACGGGCGTCCCTCCTTCCCTTGCGGGACCGAGCACAAGGCCACCACGTTTCGCTTGACCTTGTCCCGCGCCATCGCTCGTTTGATCGTGCGGTTCAGGCAGCCGTGCAGGCCCTGAAGGGTCCGGGTACTCAGCGTCTTCGCCTTGGTGGCGAGCCACTTGTCTACGTCTTCCGCGCTCAGGTCCCGCAGCTTCCGAGCGCCCAGGCCAGGAATGATGTGGGTCCTGCACAGGATCGTGCAGGTCTTCACCGTCGCGGGGTCCCGACCGTTCAGGCCGTAGGCCAGCCAGTCGTTCACCGCGCGCTCCACGGTGTAGTCGGCCGGCGCGATGGCCAGGCCGTCTTCGTAGTCGCGAAGGACCTCCTTGAGCTTGTTCTTGGCCTCGGTCTTGGTCTTGCCGCTGCCCCGCTTCACGACCCGCTTGCCGCTGGGGTCGTAGCCGAGGCTGGCGGTGGCGATCCAGCGTTGGCGCTTGTCGTCCCAGTGGAGGCCGCCGTCTCCTCTGCTGCGTCGTTTGGTCATCAGGCTGCTTCCTCTGCTTCCTTCTCCAGGAGGGCGATGTAGTCGCGGATGGCACCGGGGGTGATAAGGCGGGCGCGGCCTTGCTTGACCGAGCGCAGGCGACCGGTACGGATCTGGTCGTAGATGACGGTTCGGCTCATGCGGAGCAGTCGCATGGCGTCGGTGACGCGGTAGAGCTGGGTGTCGGCCTGCCGGACGCTGTCCGGCGCTGAGGTGGTCACAGGTGGGTCTCCTCATCGGTGGGGACAGCGGGGACAGGCAACAGGGCCGGTTGTCCCTCGTGGATGTGGGCGTTGGTGCTGGTCGTGGCATGGTTGGCGACCGTTGGGACGCCGGGGACGCCTGCCGGGGACTCTGTCCCGGGGAGGCGGTAGTGGCCGGTGGCGTTGACGCAGAGTTGGCCGTCGGCGTTCATACGCTGGCAGGTCTTGCGGACGTTCTCGTGGGACAGGCCGGTGGCGTCGGCGATGGCCTTGGGCGTGCTGTTCGGGTTGGCGCGGACGTGGCGAGCGATGGCGGCTCTGGTGTCCGACAGCGCGTGGTCTTCAGGTGGGCCGTCCAGGAGGTGCCAGAGGCCGGCGGCTGGTTGGAAGGCCATGGCGTATTCGGCCTCTTCGACGTCGCGTCCGGTGACGTGCAGGACGCCGTCTGCGGTACCTCTGGCGCGTTTGAGGACGAGGGTGGCGTCCGCTGCTCCGGCCAGGCCGTTGGTTCCAGAGACCTCGCTCAGGAAGTCTTCTGAGGCCATCTTGCGGACGTGGTGGATCAGGACGACGGCGACGCCGTAGGTGTCGGCCAGGCGCTTGGCGCGGCTCATGGCGGCGTAGTCGGCGTCGTAGGCGGACAGGCCGGGTGGTGTGTTGCCTCGGATCTTGGCGAAGACGTCGATGACGACGAGGCGGGCGTTCTGGTTGCGGTCGAGCCAGCGGGCGATGGCCTCCTCCCCGCCTTGCGGGAGGGTGGGGCAGGTGGTGGCCAAGGTCAGATCCTTGGGTGCGGGCTGGCCGCCCAGGATCTTGCCCATGCGGTTCTGGAGGCGGCGGGCGGTGTCCTCCAGGGCGAGGTAGAGGACGGGGCCGGGCTCCAGTTCGATGGCTTCCAGGGCCTTGGCGCCGCTGGCGACGGCGATGCCCAGGCCGAGGCTGAGCCAGGACTTGCCGACCTTGGGAGGGCCTGCCAGGAGGCTGAGTCCTTCGGCGATGATGCCGGGGACCGCCCAGCGGGGCTCCGGGAAGGTCATGGCCATCAGTTCGTCGGCGGTCCAGGAGGTGCGGAACGGCACGGGCTGGCCGGGCGCATTGACGGCATCACCGTTGACCAGGCGCAGGTGAGTGGTGCGGTCGTTGGTCATGCGGCCACCGTCCGGGGCCGGCGGGCTCCAGCGCGCAGGCCGGATGCGATGGTGCGCTGGGCCTCGCGGTAGGGCTGGCCGATCTGCGTGGCTGCCTCCGTGAGCCACGTAGTGACGGCGGCCGCGTTCAGCTCGCCTCCGGCGACGAGCTGGCCGAGTGCGACGGCAGCGAGGTAGAGGGCGTTGTTGTGGCCGTGCGGTGGCGAGTTGGCCACCCGGTCCAGCTCGCCGAGGACGGCGGCGCGGATGTAGGAACCGCGCCGGTCGGATGCGAGGGGCACCGTGACTGGCTTCTGTGGTGGGAGCGGGGCAGGACGTAGGCGTTCGACCAGCCAGGCCGGGAGCGGTGCGGGTGGGAGCGGGTGCAGGACTTCGTACGTGCCGCTGCCGTGTTCGTCGGTGACGTGGCTGCCGGGGCCGACGACGTAGCCGCCGTTGGCGCGGGTGTCGATCAGCCAGCCGAGGCCGCCGTTGCCGCCTTGGGTGTTCGTCAGGGTGACTCCATTGGGTGCGGTGAAGTACAGGTGCAGGCCGCCGCGTCGAGTGCGGACCTGGAAGGTCTCCAGCGGGAGCGGCTGGCCGGCCTCCTCGCAGAAGGCGGCGAGGACGTCCGCGCCGTCTCGGATGCCGGGGCGGTTCCACTGCGGTGGTGGTTGCTCGTCGTGCTTGGGCTGGTCCAGGTCGATGACGACCAGGTCGGACGGGCCGGTGGCGATGCCAACGTTGTACGGGCGTTGCCAGCTGCGGCGGATGGTGGCCGGGTCGGTGGTGGTGCGGTGTTGCCAGGCGGTGAAGCCGCGGGGCGGGGTCTTGCCGTTCGGGGCGAGCGGGAAGACGTGCCAGCCTCGGGCCGCAGCTGCGAGGGCGTAGCGGGTCAGGTTCTTCATAGGCATGGGGTGCTCCAGTCAGCGGGTGCGGTGCAGGGCGCGGGCGTGGTTCCAGATGTGGCGGCCGATCCGGAGGCGTAGGCCGGTGGCGCGGCAGCGGCGGCAGTCGTGAGTGCCGCGTCCGATGCGATTGGGCTTGCGGCCCTTGCCCCGGCAGGAGCGGCAGCGGCGGAAGGGCCGGATGTAGCACTTGGCGGCGTAACGGACGGTGATGAACAGGACGATGACGATCACTGCGCTAGCGGTGAGCGTGGCAGGGGTCATGGCGGGCCTCCTGGGCCGTTTTTGGGTGTCGTCAAGCGAGGGCGCTAGCGTGCTAACGCCCTGGCCATGGCTTATTTCTGGCGCTAGCGGGGGTGCTAGCGATAGCAGGGTCAGCCGCTAGCGCTAGCACCCTCCGGCGGGGTCACTCGGTGCCAGTTCGGCGGTTACGTTCCGCCATGGCGTCGGTGAGGTCGTCCAGGCGGATGCCGCGCCTGGTGATGGCCTTGCCGTCGATGCGGCGGCCGATCGCCTGGACGGGTACGCCGTGCGGCTTGAGTGCCGTGGTGAGCTGTTCGGAGGCCCAGCCGGTGTAGAAGTCGGGGCGGAGTTCGGCCAGGCGCGAGCACAGGGTCTCGTTCCAGGCGGCCGTCTCGCCTGCGGGCCAGATCTGGGCGACGTCGGACAGCAGGTCGAACGTGGGTGCGTCCAGGCGGGTCTGGGTGCCCTCTTCGGGCAGGGTGCCGGCCAGGCCGCGTAGCTGCATGGCGCGGACCACGACCTGCTTGGCCTTGTCGGTGTCCACCTCGAAGGAGCGGCGGGCGGCGGGCTTGCCGAGGCCCGACAGGATGCCCCAACCGGCGTCCTTGACCGGCTCGAAGATGGTGGCGCGGTAGCCGTTCTTGTACATCGAGGTGCCGAGGATCATGTCGTTGGCGACCTGGTCGGCGACGCTCATGCAGTAGCGGGTGTTGACGTTGCGGGTGATGCCGGTCGGCAGGCTGTCCTTGTCGGGGATCTGGGTGCCGATCAGCAGGATCACGCCCAGGGCGCGGCCCAGCTTGATGACCTTCTCCAGGATCTCCCCGGCTTCCTTGCCGTACTTCGGGTGCAGGAACAGCTCTTGGATCTCGTCAATGGCGACGATCAGCGGGTGGAGGCCGGAGTCCTTGAGCGAGGCGAGTTCCGGGGTGACCTTGTTCTCCGGGGCCTTGCCGAGCTGGGCGTAGTGGGCAATGCGCTTGGAGCGGCGTTCGCACTCCTTGTAGAGCCAGCGGATCATTCCGGAGCAGCGGGCGATGGTCTCGTCGTCGAAGCCGTTGCCGTACTCGGTGCAGACGGGCTCCAGGACCTTGAAGTCGCCGACGCCCTTGAGTTCGTAGACGCGCAGCTCGGCGCGCGGGTCCAGGCTGGCGGCGAGGACGGCCAGACGCAGGGCGAAGGTCTTGCCGGAGCCGGGCTGGCCGCCGACCAGCCAGTTGCGGAACATCAGGGCCGCGTTGACCGTGTCCATGCGCGGCGTGGTGGCGAACGGGAACGGCTTGAAGACGTCCACCTTGCCGTCCTTGAGAAGGGGCCAGGCGGGCTGCTTCATCTGGGACGCGGGTTCGTAACCGACCCACAGGGCCAGGCGGCCGGGGTGGCCGTCGCCGGGCTCGGGCCAGACCTGGTCGAGCGGGAGGCGCATGCCGGAGGCCAGCCGGCCGCGCCGGGCGACCACGTCGGCGGCCTCGACGCCGAACGGCAGGTCGATGATGGCGAGGTGGCCGGGGCCGTCGCGGTGGATGTCCTGCGGGAAGCTGATGGCGTGCTGGTCCTTGCTCACGGCCTGGTTGATGCCGGAGATGCCGCAGGACAGCAGCGCGCGGCGGACCACCTCGGCGGTGAGCTTGCGGTAGCGCGGTCCTTCGGACACGCGGTCGGTGATGGGCTTGTCTGTGGGCCTTCCCGCACGGGCCAGCAGTGGCACGGCCACGGCGATGGTCAGCAGGCGTCCCCAAGCTGGGATGTCGGCGAGCAGGAACACCAGCAGGCCGATCAGGACCGTCACGGCGAGGCAGACCAGGACGGACCAACGCCACCGCGACTGCCGCTGGCGTTGTCTGTCCAGCTTGAGCCAGGTCTCCGGGTCGTTGCGGTCGGCGGCGTACTGGCGAAGTGCCCAGTTGCCCTCCTCCGCTGTGGCCCAGTGGAGGAGCTTGCCGGTGGCGCGGAAGAACCCGACCGGTGCGTAGAGGGTGGCCTTGGCGGCGTACTTGGGCGAGCGGACAGCGTGATAGCCGACGACGTATCCGGCGTCCTTGGCGGCCCAGACCAGCATGGAGCGGGCGGCCTTCCAGGAGCGCAGGGTGGCCGGCACGATCGGCGCGCGACGCTGGTCGGTGCTGGAGCGGTACGGCACGTCGTCGTCCGGCGGGTCGACCGGAGGTCCGAGGACCGTGCCTTCGACCGCGATCGTCTCGCGGTCGAAGAACTCGTCCTTGTCGCGGTCCGGCTCCTGGTCGTCCGCGCGGTTGGCTCGTCGGCGGACCGCGTGCAGCGGGACCACCTCGCCGCCGTGCTCGGTGCGGTCGAAGGCGTTGAGGTCGTCGCCTTCCTCGGTGTGGTCTTCGTGCTCGTGCGGGTGATGAGTCATGATGTGTGCACCTCGTGTGCGTAACTGCGGGCGGGGTTACGGGGCGCGGCCGGAGTCTTGGCGGATGAGGCCGCGTCCCGTACTGGCTTGAGCAGGGACGATGTGCGGTCGGACCGCGTCTCGTCCTGCCTGGTGTGGGTGGTCGGTGGGTGTGGTGGATCGCCGGTCGAAGGGCGGGCGATGGAACGTTCCATCAGGCCGCCTCGCGTCCGGTCTCTTCGGCGGTCGGACCGGTCTCGGACCGCAGGCGGGCGAGCAGCGCTCCGGCGCGGTCGGTGGAGATGGACTGGCCGGTCTGGCGCATGGCGTCGCGCAACCGGTCGCGGGTCAGCGTGATGCCTCGGGCTTCGTGGTCGGCGGCGATCTGCCAGCCCAGCGGCATCAGGTCGTCCACCTCGGACGGTGCGACGGCAGGGCGAGTGGCCTTGCGCGTCCTGGCCTTGCGAGGCGACGGCTTACGGTCGGGCGCGGCAGCCAGAGCCGGACGCTGAGGAGTCGAAGGCTGTGTGAGACGTACCCTCTCGACGTGGACCGGGGCACCGGCCGGGGCCAGTTCGCCCAGCTTGTACAGGGCGCGCTCGCGTCGGCTGGCCTTGAACTGCCACAGGCGGCCGTACCGGTCCTGGAGGTCGGTTTTGGCCAGGATGCGGTCACGTTCGCGGTTCAGAGCGTCCGGGTACGAGCGCACCTCCCAGAGCACCATCCGTCGCCACAGAGCGAACGTGAGAAGCGGGGACAGCACCCACCGCGAGACGCGGATGCTGTCGAGTCGGCGGGACGGGTTGGCCAGGTTGGCGCGCTTCCGTACGGCATGCGTGCCGATCTCCACGGCCACCACCCACAGGCCGGGCAGGATCGCGTGGGCGATGACGGCGAACCAGTCAGGCCCGTCCGCTACACCGGTGTAGGCGGCGACGTTCAGGTAGACGGTGACGGCGGTCAGCGTCCACGGGATGAAGCGCAGCCAGCGCACCCGCATGTCCAGCCGGGCGAGGACGATGTCCAGCGCGGAGAACACGCCGATCCCCAGGTCCACACCCAAGGGCAGCAGGAAGGCGAGCGCTCCGAAGGTGGGCTTGGCCGCGTTCATGACGGTGGCGAAGGAGATGACGAACCCGACCAGGCCCAGCACGCCGACTGCGGCGGCCGTGACCGAGATCAGGATCTGCTCTCCTTCCGACAGCGGACGCGGGCCGGCGGCAGGTTGGTCGTTCATGACGGTTGCTCCGTTCTGCAGGTCTGCGGGGCGGTCGTGGGTCGGGTTCATCGGCTCCACCGCCGTCCCCAGCAGCGCGGGCAGCCGGGCTTGTTGCACCAGTTCTGTGGACGGCTGGCCCAGAACCGGGCGATGAGATCCGGTGAGCCGCCCCGCTGGACGGTCAGGCGGGCGACCTGCCACAAGCGGAATCGCTCCTGGCCCATGCGCAGCAGCTCGGCGACCAGGGCACCGGCGAGGAAGACGAGAAGGTAGACGAGGGCTGTGATCATGGTCAGTTCCACTGGCGGTTCTTGAACTGCTGGGCGGACTGCTTGCGGCGCTCGATCGCCTCCGGGTCGGAGAAGCGGTCGAGGCGCGGGTTGGCCTTGCGGGCGCTGGCCTGGAGTCGCGCCCACTGCTGGTCGGTGATGGTGTTCGGAAGCTGGTCGCCGGACATGGGCGGTCTCCGATCAGTGGCAGGAACGGACGAGCATGCGGCAGACGCGACATCCGGCCTGGCCGCGAACGCCGTGGATGACGCAGCGCTGGATCGGCCGGCCACTGCCGCAACGGCACCCGAACGGGCTGCGCGTCCGCTTGCCGCACTCGCAGCACTGGAAGCGGGCGGCCATCACGCCACCTCGTTCGTACGGCGGGACGGGAGGAAGGTGAGGAGCGGACGCACGTCCCGCAGTTCCTCTGCGGTGTAGCCCGCCCAGACGCCCTCCTCCGGGTCGAGCGCCATGGCGTAGGAAAGGCACGCGGCGCGGGCCGGGCACCGGGTCTGGCAGATGGCCTTGGCGGTGGCCTCCCGCACCCATCGCTCCTCGTCGGTCTCGGTGTCCGGACCGGTGAAGAGCACGGCCTGGGTGGAGTCGCAGGCCGGTTCGGCGTTGATGAGGTCGTCCAGGAGGTCGGTGACGTCGTCGTCGTACTGGTCGTTCACAGCTCCACCCCCAGCGCCCGGAGGGACTGGACGAGGGCGAGGTGAATGCAGGTGGGGCAGATCGGCGGCGACGGCGGCTCAGCGCCGGGCGTGGTCTCCTCCACGCTGTCGCACATGAGACAGAACCACTGGACGGGCTCGGCGAAGTCGTCAGGGACGACACGCATGGTCTTGGACCCGTGGGTCATGATGAGGACACCTCTCTAGAAGGGGTGCCGGGGTGCGGGACTGGTTTGGCGACTAGGGACCGCACCCCGGCTTCTTCGTTGTTTGGGCTGGTCAGCTGGGCTGATCATCCCCTGGTGCGTCTTATTTAAACAAGGCGAACAAGCAGCGTCAATCACTGCTGGCATACTTGTTTGAACAAGGCGAATGAGAGGGGCGCGAACATGCCCAGCCAGAGGCGGCGCGACACGCTCCGTGGAGACGTGTCGGCACGGATCGCCGAAGACCTAAGACAGGCCATCCTGAGCGGCGAATACGCCGAAGGGGACCGGCTTCCCAGCACGTCGGAGCTCATGGAACAGGAGCAGGTGTCGTCGCTGAGCGTGCGGCACGCGTACCAGGCGCTCATCGGTGAGGGCTTGGTGGTGGCGGTCCCGAAAAAGGGCTTCTACGTCCGCGAGTCGCTGTGCATGACCTGGCACATGACGAAGTGGCAGGACCCGCAACGCCTGGAGAACGTCCAGACGGACGGCTGGACGGCGGACGTTGAAGCCGCCGGCTACTCCCACCGGCAGACGATCAGCGTGAGCATCCTGCCCGGCAGCCACATGGTCGCTGGAACACCGGTCGCAGAGCGCCTGGGCATCCCGGAGAACGAGCGCGTCGTCGTACGCAGCCGCGTCCGCTACATCGGCCCCGGCCCAGGCGAGCCCGCGAACGAGCCCGAATCGCTGGCCGACTCCTACTACGCGTACAACTGCGTGAAGGACACCCGGATCATGGAGCCGGAGAGCGTCAACACGGCGCAGGTCCTGGCCGACCTGGGGTGTCCGATGCGCGACCACTTCGATGAGCTGACCCCGCGGATCGCCTCCCGCCAGGAGACGGAACGGCTCCAGCTGTCGGGCGTCATGGCCGTACTCGAAGTAGTGCGGACTACGTTGACCACATCGGGTAAGCCGGTACTGGTGCTGCATCAGATCAGACCGGGCAACGGGTCCAAGTACATCTACCAAGTGGGGTACGGCGATGGCTGAGCGCCCCGTCCTGGTGGCCCGCCTCGCCGTGGAGAGCGACACCGATCGCGTGATCGGGCTGCGCGCCGAGTCCGAACGCTGGTTGGCCAGACGTGGCATCCAGCAGTGGACGGCCAAGTGGGACGAGGTCGGCCGCGAGAAGATCCGCCGCAACATCGCCAACCGCGAGACCTGGGTGTTCGAGGACGACGGTGACGTGATCGCCACCGTCACCCTGAACACCCGGCCGGATCTCGACTTCTGGAACCCCGACAGCGACGGGCCGGCGCTCTATCTGTACAAGCTCCTCCTGGCACGGGACCGCGCAGGCGAGAGCCTGGGGGCCGACATCGTGAACTGGTCAGTGAACCAAGCCGCACTTCGTGGGTTCCCCTGGCTCCGCCTGGACGTGTGGCGCAACAACCACGGACTCCAGCACTACTACCTGGACCAGGGCTTCGAGCACGTCCGCACCGTCGAGGTGCCGGGACGTGACTCGGGGGCCTGCTTCCAGCGGCGGGCGGTCCCCACCCCCGTCGAGAACATCGTCGATGCCGACGCCCAGGCCGATGTCTGAGCCATCAGGGCTTGCGCTGCCCGTGCCTGTGCGTGGCGATCAGCGCAGCCCACACAAGGCGAGCGGTGGCGTGGCGCCCTCGGGCGGTCTCCTCGTACCCGTTCTCCTCACTGTGGCGACGGATGAGGAACTGCCCTGCCTCGCAGCACCACTCGTACTCACCGCAACACGAGATCTCCCGCACCCGGACAGGACGCGGACCGTACGGGACATGCGGCGTCCACACGTACATGAGGGCTTGCCTTCGGTTCGCGCGCAGGAGGCAACCGCGGTCGCCTCCTGCGACGGCTGATCTGGCGTTCACGTCGGCTCGGCGTCAGCCGTTGGCGACGGTGGTCGTCGCCAACGGAGACGCAGCACGATCGCGCCGTAGATGTAGGAGGGGTTCGATGCGTACCGGTCGAGATGCACGAGCTGGACCGAGCCCGTGGCACCGGGCGCTAACGACTCAAGCGCCTGCCGCAGAAGCGCGGCCGCCTGCTCGGCCTCACCGGTTATGCCGCACGACCCACGGCCGTACTGATCGCAAGCAGCCCACGAGTAGAAACCATCGATGTCCTGGTGCACGACTACATGAGAGCCATGCGCGGTACCACGTCAGAAGAGGACACCGAGCGGCGAACCCCGCTGTCCGCCCCCGTGTCCGCCTGTCCCCGGAGGTGCACCGGATGAGCGACAACGCCACGGCCCCTGTCTGGGCCGGCCGCCTGCTCGCCGCCCGCAACAGCAAGGGCTGGTCCCAACGCGAGCTGGCACAAGAGTTGGCCAAGGCGTCCGACAAACCCCTCCCCGAGCTGCCGAACGTCATCCGCCGCATCCGAGGCCACGAGACCGGCGAACACCGCCCCGATGCCTTCTACACCCAGCTCTACTGCAAGGCGTTCGGCCTGACCGAAGACCAGCTGTTCGGCACCATCATCAAGCCCGTCCCCGCTCTCGCCCTCCCCACGTTGGCCCCCGACGCCGACCTCTACGAACGCATCACCCGCGCCATTGAGCACCCCTCTCGCGTCGATCTGGCGACGGTGGAATGGCTGGAACATTGCCTCGCCGAACACCGCCGCGTCGAGGACACGATCGGCAGCCGCCCTCTCCTACCGCTGATCCACGCCCAGCTGTCCACTGTGGCCGACCTGGCCCGAGGAGCCCGCGGCCCCCTCGCCGACCGCGCCGTAGCCGCCCTGGCCCAGTACGCCCAATTCCTCGCCTGGATGTGCCAGGACTCCCGTCAGCACGCCGCCGCCCTGGCCTGGTACGACCGCTCCCATGCCTGGGCCGTCGAGGCCGGCGACGCCTGCCTCGCCTCCACCACCCTGAACATGCGCGCCCACCAAGCCTGGAGCCTCGGCGACGCTCAACGCTGCATCCGCCTGGCCGAAGCCTCCCGCTGGCACGACGGCCGCACCACCTACGGCGTCCGAGGCATGGCCGCCCAAATGGCCGGCCGAGGCCACGCCCAGATGGGCGAGGCCAACCAGGCCCGCACCCGCCTCGCCGAAGCCGAAGAGCTCATACGCACCGCCGCCGAACACCCCGAAGACGAACCACCCTGGATGTACTTCTACGACGAGGGCTGGTTCCTCATGCAACGCGGCATGGCCGAACTGGAACTCGGCGACGGCCGCCGCGCCACCGACTACCTCGAACGCGGCCTGTCCACCCTGCCCGACCATTACCGCCGCGACAGAGCCTGGTTCGGAGCCTGCCTCGCCCGCGCCCAAGCCCTCCAAGGCGACGCCGAAGCAGCAGTCGCCACAGCTCTGAATGTCGCTCCGGAAGCCACGGCGCTCAACGCCTACGCCGTGATCGAACTCCAACGGACCGCCCAGGACCTGGCGTCGGCAGGTACTCCCGGCGCAATGGTGATCAAAGAATCACTGGCAACCTCACCACCATGACGTGTCCCTGCTGTCTCCAGCGTCCCCCACCTCCTCTTGAGCTGCAGAAATGTCTCCGGCGGAGGGGACACATCAGGGACAACGCGGGCCGTGCTGTCCCCGGCATGGCTGAAACACCGGCCGCCGGGCTTACCCCGGTGTTTCAGCACTAGTTCAACGATGGTCTTGCGAATCCGTGCCCTCAGCCCGTCGAATCCCGAACGCTGCGGACGCTTGGTGCAGACATGCCTGTGGTCAACGGTCACCACGGGCTCCGCTGCCAAGACTCCCGCAGCTCCGACTACGCCCATACGTTGGTCTCCGCATCACGTCTTGAGTGGCAGCCGACCCCGACCGATCACCCATGCCACCGACGTACAGGCGCAGGAGGTTGGGTGTCGCTACAGAAGCTCCTCCTCCAAGACGCCCTGTGACCTGTCGACGAGCTAATTCGCTTTCTAGAGGCATCGAAACCCTGCATCATAGAGAAAGCGCAGCACCGTAGCTGGTAGAGCAGCGAACAACACCATCCAGTAGGCTCGTTAGCGGAGCGTTCCTCATGACGACCCCCTCGCCCTCGTACGACGAATCACTTGCTGTCACAGCTAGTGCTATGCCTCGCCTGGGCGTTGCACTTCAGAGATCCCATGGACGTAGAACGGAGATGTCCGCGAAGCTTCTCAGCAACATCCGGCTTCAGGGTGCGAACGAACTACTCGTCCAGCTCGATCAAATTTCAGGAGCTTTCGAGGCAGAGGCAAATCTAAAGCCTCTGAAGTTCTTGATCGACCGTTGCACAGCAGATTTTGAAACAGCGATCGAGGCGACGCTCTCCGGTTATTGGGCAGTGGCATTCGATGCGATGCGCGACATCCTTGAGATCCAATTTCTTCTTATGGACTTTGCGCTAACCCCTGCACATGCAGACGAGTGGCTGTCCGCCGAAGATCGAATCCTGAAGAGGAAGTTCAGCCCCGTAGCGGTCCGTCGACGACTCAAGGCAGCCGATGTAGGAAACCTTGAGGAAGACGGGGCGTCGATCGACTATAAGGGGCACAGCATGGGGCTGCATGTGCGCCCTAATAACATGTTGGTGCCCACGAAAGGTTTGTCATCACTCCATCCACTGCATCGCGATATAGGGTTCTGGGAGATTTTTGAGCACCCGCGCAACCTTTTTATTGCAATCGCAATGTTCACTCACGCGGTTGCTCCAGACTCTGAAGCCGATCGATTAGCCAGTGAGGATCCTCCGCTTGTCGTAGCAGCCTGGATAGAGACGAATCAAGCTCAGACTCTTTTCAGGGCGATCATGCGAGCCGAGGAGAATCGCCGCAAAGGCGATCTTGAGGCTGCAGCTCTGGAGCTTATGCGCCCTCTTTTTGGCATGGGTGTTATAACCCCAGATGTCATAGACCCGATCAGCGAGGGATTTAATGCCGCCCTTCTCGAACTCGCGAGAGGAAAAAGCCAAGCCGTCAAGCGAGCCCTTGTCGCCCTGACCTTCATACTTCAAGACCAGCCTGTACCCCCGCAACTTGCAGGCGTCCTGCTCCCCGAAGCAGACGAGGCAAAAGATCCAACGGCTGAGACTGCACCCTAACGGTGAGGAGCCTGGCAGGACTCCTGCGTGGCTATCTGCGTGACAATCAGCGCAGACGATCACGAACGTCGGCGGACGCTGTGGCACCATCAGCGCAGGTCACACACCATGCTCCACTAATGGGAACTGGAGTTCGATTTGCTTCGGGACGAAGAGGTCGTGGGTTCAAATCCCGCCACCCCGACACAGTTTGACCAGGTAGAGGGTCTGATCCGCTAAGCGGGTCGGGCCCTTTTCCATTTCCGGCAGTCGACGGAAGCCATCTCATTCGGACTCATCCCGTTGGCTTGTCACTGAAGGTCTTGTTCACGGTGTGGGCTCCCTTGGTGATCATCGGCTTGAGCTGGTGCCGGTAGACCGCTTCTGTGACGCCGGTGCCCGGCGTGCCCGACGAGATCGGCGATGGTCTCCATGGGGACGCCCCGGTCACTCATGGTGGAGACGAACGAGTTACGTGGTTCGCGAGGTGTCCAGCCGGTTCCGATTCGCCTTGCTTGACCGCGCCGCACGGGATGGCCAAGGCTGAGGTTCTTCGGTGTGCTTACGAGGTTGAGCCTCGCCGTGCCACCGAGACGGCACCGAGACCCGCCTAGCAGTGGAAATTCACCGAACTGCCCGTCATCGGGCGACTTGATCCCCTCGCTACGATACGCGGCGTGAGCGATGACTCTTCCGTGATGAGCACCGGGCGCCTGGAGGCGTTCAGCGACGGCGTTTTCGCCATCGCCATCACCCTGCTGGTGCTTGAGATCCGGCTGCCCGAAGGCTGGGAAGAGGACCTCGGGGGCGCCCTGATCGGCCTGTGGCCGTCCTACCTCGCCTACATGGTGACGTTCCTGCTGGTGGGGATGATCTGGATGAACCACCATCGGATGTTCCACTTCATCCAGAGGACTGACGGCCTGCTGCTGGCCCTCAATGTGCTCCTCCTGATGGATGTCGCCTTCCTGCCGTTTCCCACGCATGTGCTGGCCGAGGCGCTGCACGCCGACCACGGCACCCAGATGGCCGCCGTCTTCTATGGAATCGTGCTGGTGATCGGCGGCATCTTCTACAACGCCGTGTGGTGGTACGCGTCGTCAGGGCACCGCCACCTCGGCGGGCACATCACTCCGGCCGAGGCGCGCTCGTTGCGATTTCGCTGGGGCATGGGGCCGGTGCTCTATCTCGTCGCGACCGTCATCGGCGCGCTCAGCGCGATTGGCGCGCTCGTGTTCTACGTGTTGCTGCTCATCTTCTACATGTTCGACATGCGCCCCAGGCGACAGGCTGCGTAGCACCCCACGGAACGATCCGGTCGCCCGCCCTGCCCGGTGAAGGCACGCCTTCGCGGCCCACGTAGGCCGGATCTCCATTCCGTAGCACGATGGATCCCTGCCACATCCCGCTCGTAGCCACGGCCACGAGTCGCGATCGTCGTTCTGGTCCTCGCATGGGCGGTACCTGGCGAGGACGGCGGTGTCCTCGGGAAAGGCCCGTCGCCGTCGTCGGGAAGATATCTGTTGATCACGAGGCTTCTCTCCCGCTCCAGAGAGGACACGGGAGCTCTGCCACATCCCCCATCGAAGGGGCCGGCCTGCTGCGTGTCACGCTTCTTGTGTCATCGAAGGGTGAGCGGCGTGGTCAGGAACAGGTCCCGGTTGTCCCCGTCGCCGTCCATCCAGGCGAGAACCGGACGGTTGCGGCCGTCCAGTGTCATGGTCAGGCCGTTGTCGCCACGGCGCGGAATCCGGGTGACCGGGGTACGTGTGCAGCGCGTTCCCGTACAGGTGGCGATGACGATCTGTTTTCGGCCGAGTTCCTGGAACGCCACCCACGCGCGTCCGGCCCGATCCAGCACCATCGCCGGGCCCGCGTGCCGCTCGCCCGGTGCGGTCAGCGTGACCGTGTCAGCCTGTGAGCAGGTGCGGGTACGGCAGTCGAGCAGCTTGATCGCGCCTTCGGCCAGATCCTCGTAGGCGATCAGTGGGCGGCCGTCGGCCCGTACGGCCATCTCGGCGTGGGGTTCGTTGCGACGGTCGAACACGTAACCGGACCGGCCCTTCCCGACGGGCTGTTCCACGCTTGCCCTGGTGCAGGCAGGGTTGTCGCAGGAGACCACGTGGATGGCGCCACTGTCCTGATCCAGGCGGAGGGCGACGGGGCGGTCGTCAGAGGCCACGGCGGCGATGAGGTCGCGTCCGCCGCCCGTACGCGTGTTCACAGGGAGCTTGGCGACCTTCCTCGTGCGCGGATGGATGCACGCGGGATCGTCGCAGGTGGTCAGCGAGAGCACTTCCTCATCGTCGTCACTCTCCAACGGAAGCCCATGAAGTCGGGCGACCACCAGACCGCCACCGGGCCGCGCCGCCAGGGTGACCACCTTGGTCCGCTCGCCCCACCTCACCTTCATCAGAGGCTTGCCTCCGGGGGCCGGCGCACAGGCCGTCGCATCGCAGATCAGCAATCCGAGCCGGGCGCGCCAGTTCTCGTCGTAGACCCGTCGATAATGCTCATCGATCGCCCATGTCGTCACCGCGATGCGGCCGTCGGCCAGCCGCGCGCTGACCGCTCTTCGCTCGCCGTCGACGGCGGGCGGCTCCGCCCAGGAGAGCCGGGGGCGGGCACAACCGCTGTCCGCGCAGGTCAGCAGCGTCGCCTCGCTGGAGCCGTCCATGAGCATGGTGAGACGTCCGTCCGGCCCGGCGTACAAGGCTTGCAGGTCGGACGATCCGAGGGTCGGTTGCGGCGGGCGGCCGTCCGCCTCAGATGTATCCTCGCCTGCGACGTGGGGCAGCTTCCTCGTGACGACCGTCTCGGAGACCTCCACCCAACCGAGCGGGTTGACCAGCACCGCGCCGCCGTACAGCAGACTCGGCAGGAGGAACGCCGCGAGCACCAGGACGGGCCTGGCCCGGCGTGACGTGCTCGCCGGGAGGGCGTCGGCGATCTCCATGAGCTCGGCGGTCATCCCCGCGAGCGCCAGACGGTGCAGGAACAGGCGCGCGATCACGGTCGCCTGGAACGGCACTGCGACCAGTCCCAAGCCGAAGCCCGTCCCCGCCTGTAGGACGGGCGTCTCGGACAAGGCCTCCTCCACCACCTGCTGGATCAACGCGGGAAAGATCAGCACGCCGAAGGCCAGCGTGAGGGCGGTGGCCCAGGGGGCGTGGGACGTCAGCCAGTAGGCGAGCGCGAACGCGCTTCTCGCCGACCGTTGCTTCAGCACCACGCCCGGCACGGCCAGCAGGCACGGCAACGAGAACAGGAGCAGGAGCGCCGTGATGACGTAGGCCGGGACCTGCGCCCCGTTCCACAGGAGAATGCCGAAACCGACCACCAGGTCCGCGCCGATCACGACCGCGCCGATCAGCACCAATGCCAGCATCGCGGGCCAGCGCCGGGCCGCGGCCCGCATCGCGTCCACGGTGGAGACGTTCTTGCCGACCAGCAGCCCAGCGGCGATCATCGTCGTTGCGGGCAGCACCACCATCTGCCCGGCCACCGTGGCGACCAGCACCGCCGCCGACCACACGAGCAAGGGCACGCCGGGCGGACCGACCAGTTCGAACCCGCCGTTGATCACGGCCGCCGCCCCGTCCAAGAGCACGACCAGCGCCGCTGCGGCGATCAAGCCGAGTGGCAGGAACACCAGCAGAGCCGGAGTCGACAACTTGATCAGGTGTCGCGCCGCGGACGCGTAGGCCAGCCATACCACGCCGTGCCGCCGCACGCCGTTCCAGGTGGGCGTGCGGCGGTCATCGGCGACGCCGCCGTTCGGGCTTCCGTCGATCGCCCATCCCGTCGGCGCAGGTCTTGGCCCGGTTCCGTGCCTGCGATCTGGAGGTTCAGGCTGCAGGAACAGGAACTGCGCCCAGAGGCGAGCCCGCGCCAGCCTGGCCCGCGATCTGGCGATCAGTTGAGCAGGCATGGACATGGATGCCTCCAGCGGGACAGGGAAGTGGCCAGGAGCCTAAATGCCGCGCCTGCCGTCCATGAGGACGAAGACCCCATCAGCATCGGATCGAACCCGCGGCTGAACGCGTCCCGTACTGCAACGGTGCCGTGGGGGCCGCCTACTGGTCGGCGGGTCGGTAGCCGGGTGGCGGGGCGTTCTTGATGTGCCAGGTCATGCCGGTCGCGAGGTCGAGGAAGAAGTTCTTGCGCTCGCCGTCCCCCGCGTCCCGGTGGACCTGGAAGGGGCCCTTGCTCGACCAGCCGGCGCCCGAATCGATCGGGTCACCGTCGGGGAGTCGGGGGCGTATGCGATGGATGCGCTCGCGGGTGGTGAGGTCGTAGGTCTCGACGAGGTGTCCAGCGTCGCTGATGATCAGGAGCCGACTTCCGTCCGGTTTGAGGAAGGCGGTGTGGGACTCCAGGAGCCCGTCCGGGATGGCGGTGCTCAGAAGCTCCTTGCCGCGGTGGTCGTAGGCGATCAGGCTGGAAGCCGTCGTGACCACGACCCCGGCCGAGTTGACTTCGAGCACCTTCAGAGCGCCGGGAAGCGTGATCCCGCTCCAAGTCCTGGTGTCGATGACGCGGGTGCCGTTCCTGGTCAGGGCGACGTATCTGCCGCGTTCGCTGATGGTCACTTCGGGCACGTCCGTGTCGGCGAGCGGCCCGCCGAGTTCATGCCGGTTCTCTTCGTCCTGGTGGACCATGCGACGTGAGGTCCGGTCCAGGTAGACGACGGATCGCCGATCGGGGCTCACCACGAACGGCGCCGCCTTCGGCGCCCCGCCCTTCATGACGACATATGGCGCGGCCTGCGGGAACGGCGCGTCGTCAACCAGCCAGTAGCGGCACGGGGTGTCCAATTCATCGACCCACGGACAGGTGGGCCGCTTGACCTTGCCGATCTTCTGGAACGAGACCTGCTGCTCCTCGAACCGTATGGGCATCGTGTACTGCGGCGATTCGCTCGGCAGCGCCCGTCCGGGAGCAAGGAAAACGCCGGCCAGCACAATCGCGGTTCCCGCCAAATAGCGCGCGCGAACGGACCATCGGCCAATGGCGGACTCGGTTTCGCCCGGCTTTTCTGGCCCGGCATTCCGCTCGGCGTACGATATCGCTGCTATCACCGCGACCACGATGACGGCATGCGCAAGCCGCGTCGGAGTGATTCCCTGCGCCGTCAAGAGGTAGCAGCCCGTCACGGCGGACGCGAATACGGCGAGCAGCCATGCCTGACGATAGACGGCGTCCGCGACCGGTGCCCGTACGACGCGGAACACCGAAACGGCGCACCACCCCACGACGAGATAGAACGGATCCGCGGTCAGTCCCGCCACGGGGGCCGCCAGGACGACGGCCGCCAGCCGCCACCGGCGCAGCCTGGCGAAATGGCCGACGACCCGGCGGGCATCGGTCTCCTCGCCCGTGAGGTCCGTCAGGGCGACGAACCTGCCGAGACGCCACTGACCGAGGGGCGCGGCTGCCGCCGGCACGAGGATCAGCGCCGCCGCCCAGAAGATCAATGGGGGTATCGTCACAAGGCGCCACGATATATGGTTCCGTCTCGTGAGTTCAGCGGATATATGGCAGCAATTTGGCGTCACCCCGCGTACGCGATTACCATTGGTGGTGTCCAGTTGTCTCGTGCTGATGTGCGTCGCAGGCGGCTTGTGGTGGACGGGTTCAATAACGCCGCACATCCGCTGGAGAATCGACAGCTTCTCTCTCACCGCCCACGTTGACGACAATGGCGTGCTGTCCACCAGCGCCTGGATCGACCTGGAGAACGAGGCGATTTCTCCATTCACCATCACGGATATCTCGATGGCCATACCGGGCCTGCGACTGCTCCCTCCCGAGAACACGGAGAACGATCCCGCCGAGATCACCGTCGGGGGTGACGGCTCGGAGACGGTGATCCGGCGGATCGTCATCACCGACTGCGCGGCGGTGCCGCACGAGCCGCAGCCCATCCGGTTCACCTATCGGACCTGGCTCGTCTCGGGTACGTCCGAGGTGCTGCTGGACCCGTGGCAGATGACGGCGAGCGAGCGTCGCGTTCCCGTGGCCTGGCAACGCGGCCTGGCCGGCACGGTGTGCAACAAGGCAGTGAGCGGCGAGTTCTGACGGCCGGCTCAGGAGAGAAGGGCACCGCACGTGCGTCCCGTCACGAAGATCGTCACCGGGCTGGTCATCGCCTTCGGCGCGCTCCGCTTCAATGGCCTCGACCTGCTGTTCGACCCCGCCGGATGGGGCCTGTGCGCCGCCGGGCTGCTCTCGTTGCAGCGACCGGGTGATGCCTTCGCCAGGGCCCGGTCATGGGCGTTCTGCATGGCCCTCGTCTCGCTGGTATCCGTCCTCGCGAGCGGCGCGCGCATGGACGAGCCGGTCAGGCAGCTGATCGGCATCGCCGGCACGGCCGGCCCCCTGATCACGGTCTGGCTGATCGCGGACGCCCTCATGACCCGCATGCGCGCACACGGCGACAACTCCCAGGCCGCCCTGCTGGACGTGGTGCGCTGGGCCGTGGCCGGTCTGGGCGCGGCCGGTCTGCTGGCCGGGTACGGCTACGCCGAGCTGTCACCTGTGCTGCTCGTCGCGTGGTTCGCCGCCCTTGTCGTTCTCGTCGTCGTGCTCTGTCGCTCGGCCGGCCGGCCGTACTTCTCCGCGCCCCTGCCGATCTCCGACGACGAGGTCAGCTCCACGTAGCGCACACACGGGCGGCGGGTGAGTCAGCCGGATGTGCCCGGCCGTTCCCCCGATGGACGGCCGGGCACGGGTTCAGCGCACCGCGTAGGCGCGGGTGATCGTCTGGGTCAGTCCGGTGGTGGGGGTGTCCGTGACGGTCGCGCGCAGGGAGACGAATGCCGCTGTGCGGGGGTTGGCGACCACCGCCAGCCAGCCCTGGGCGGATCGCGTCACCGGGACGGGATGCCAGGTGCGGCCGTCGTCGGAGGAGGCTTCAAGGCGTACCCGTGTGCTCTCCTGGCGGGTTGGGGGTTCGAGGGTCAGGGTGAGGGGGGTGCGGGTGCCCGGACGGGCGCGGTTGTGGTCGTCCAGGGTGGTGGGGGTGAGGCGTACCGCTGCCAGGGACGGCGGGCGGCGGCCGTCGGCCCTGGAGGAGCGGAACGTCCAGACGGATTCCACGGCGGTCGAGAGGGTGGAGTAGGGCACCTGGCGGCGGGCCGACGCTTTCAGGGTGTACGTGGCGGCCTCCGGTCGCAGGGTGGCGTGGAGCACGCAGTCCTTGGGCCGGGCCGTGGCGCATCCCGCCAGGTCGGTCTCCGCCAGCGTCCGGCCGCCCATGGTGAGAATGGCGGTGCCGGTGGCCGCGTCGTCGGCGCCCCTGTGGCCGGCGACGCCGTCGGCGAACAGGTCGCCCACGGGAACGGTCAGCTCGTCACCCGATCGGGTCGCGACGGGCGCGGACGGGCCGGTCACGGCGGCGTTCCACACCTCCGTGGCGCTCCCCCGCTCCAGCCTGACCGGGGCGCCGGCCAGGACGGACGTGCCGACCTCGAACCCGCTGTCCCACACCAGCCCCGGCGTCCGGTAGTGGGTGAGGGTGCTCGGCAGTTCCACGTCCTGCCCGGGGGCGGCCATGATCCCGGGCCTGTCCTCGACGAGCCTCGGACCGAAGTACGGAAGTCCGGTCGCCGCCGCGGCCGCGGCCCGGTACGTCGCCGTCACCTTGACCAGGTCCACGCGCCGGGCGGCGTAGAAGGGGTTGTCCGGGAGCCCGTCGGTGTGGGTGTTCACCAGGTCGTAGACGTACGGGCTCGGCGTGCGGGTCCTGCTCTTCCAGATGTTCCTGCTCAGGAATCGCAGGCCCGGCGCGCGTGCCGGGACGACGTAGGTGTCCCAGCCCGGTGCGGGCCAGCTCGCGAACCCGTAGGACCACGCGCCGTCGGCCAGTTCGACGTCGAGCTCGTCACCCGGCGCGGCGTCCGGGTCGTCCACGCTGAAGCCGGCTCGCCTGCCGTCGCGGGCGTCGATGGTCACCTGCCGGTCCTGGTCGAGATCGAGCCGGGCGTGGGCCAGGGTGTCTCCCGCGTCGTAGATCTCGGCGTACAGGTTCCACTCGCGCTCGGGCAGCCTGAGCCGGGCCGTCCCGTCGACGAGGGGCACGTCGCGGCCGGCGCCCGTCCGCGCGTCGTACACCTGGATGAAGCCCGATTCGGCGGGCCGGCCGGCCCGGTCGAGCGCCTTGACGGTCACGTTGTGGGACTCGGGCTCGACGTACGCGCCGGCCAGGGTGCGGATCACCGTGTCGCCCGACCTGGCGGTGATCGTCACCGGATGCTCGCCGGACGCCTGGTCCTTGGCGTCGATCGTCACAGTGACCGTCGCCTGCCCCTTGGCGGGCACCTGGAGACGCCGGTCGGACAGCCGCACGACCTCGCCGTCGGCGGTCAGGTCGAGGTCGACGGGGGTGTCACCGGCGTTGTCGTACGTGACGGTCCCGGTGGACACCCGCTCCCCCGTCCCGTCCGAGGGGAAGTACGCCCACACGCGCTCCGGCACGGCGACGACCTGCTGGGCCAGCGCGCGGACGACGTCCACCCGCCCGGCCCCCTGCCGGTACGGCGTCAGGCCGGGAAGCGGCGTGGCGCTGCCCGTCAGCGCGGCCTTGAGCTGTTGCCCGGTCCAGTCGGGATGAAGCTGGGCGAGGATCGCCGCGGCGCCCGCCACGTGCGGCGCGGCCATGGAGGTGCCCGACATCGCCACATGCGTCTCGGTGCCGGTCCCGCCCGCCTTCGCGGCCACGATCCCCACTCCGGGTGCGGTGATGTCCGGTTTGATGGCGTGATCGCCCTCACGGGGCCCGCTGCCCGAGGAGGCGGCGATGCGGTCCTGGTGGTCGACGGAGCCGACGGTGAGCGCGGCGTCCGCGCTGCCGGGGCTGGCGACGGTGGTGCTCTTGTTGCCCGAGGCCGCGACGAACAGCGTGCCGTACCGCTGCGACAGCGTGTTCACCGCCTGCTCGACCGGGTCGAGGTCCAGGGTGTCGGGGGCGCCGAAGCTCAAATTGACGATCTTGGCCTTGACCTCGGCGGCGGCCCACTCCATGCCCGCCAGGATCGCCGACTCGGTCAGCCCGAAGGCGGTGCCGGCCTTCGCGACGGCGAGCTTCGCGCCGGGCGCGATCCCTCGGTACTTCGCGTCGGCCCCCGCGATGATCGAGGCGACGTGGGTGCCGTGCCCGGTGTTGTCGCGGATGTCGGGCTCGTCGGTGAAGTTCTTCTCCTGGGTGACCACGCCTTTCAGGTCGGGGTGGTCGGGGTCGTACCCGCTGTCCAGGACGGCCACCGTGACGCCCTCGCCCGTCATGCCGTGCTTCCAGGCTTCGGTCGCGCCGATCTGCTCGGCGCTCCGGTCGAGGCTGTAGGAGCGGCGGCCGTCCAGCCAGAGCTTGGTGGTTGCGGCCGTCAGGGAGCGCGCGCCGGCCGCCAGGTCCTGCCAGGTTCGCCCGGCGGACGCCTTGACGACGTTCATCGCGCTCATCCCGAGCCCGCCGAGCGGCCGGGCCCGCTCGGTCCCCCGGAGCGCCGGGGCCGTCCCCTGGGACGACTGGACGATCAGCGGGATGTCGGGCCGGTCGGCGTCGCCGTACCGCCAGGCCAGCAGTTGGGTGACGTCGAACAGCCGCCGGTCGAGCAGGTTCGCGGCGACCAGCGGCCGGGCGTCGGACGGGATCACGTACAGGTGACCGTCCTGGACCTGGCCGCTGAACCCCACCCGCCTGCCCGGACCCGGTTGCACGCGGTATCCGCCGCCGCCGGTGACCACCACGCGGTCCCCCGTGATCAGCGTGACGCCGCCCGCCCGGGCCGCGTCCGCGGGCTGCGGAGGGTCGTCCTGACGGTCGGCCGCGGGCACGACGCCGACCGTCGCGGCCACCAGGACGGCGGCCAGCGCCTTGTTCGGGATCACGGGCATCCGGCCTTCTCCTTCAGCGTGCGCACCAGGTCGGCGGGCAGGTCCGAGTCGCTGACCTGGACTGCCGCCTTGCCGGCCATCGTCAGGTAGCCGCCGACGACGTGCATGGACTCCGGGACCGACGCCTTGGTCACCGGCTCGGTCTCCTTGCCCTCGTCCGTCCAGAAGACGGGACCGAGGACGTCGAACGCCTGGATGTCCACCCCCCGGTCCTTGAGCAGGGCGCGCACCTCGCTGACGGGCCTGTTGTAGTACGGCGCGCAGTGCATGGGCTCGCCGGGCACGTCGAAGCCGGTGATGATCTGGTATTCCTCACCGGGACGCGCCTCCCGGCCGAGGACGAGCTCGGCCGAGCCCTTGAAGTCCCGGCGGACCTTGATGCTGATCGGGCAGCCGCCCACCGTCTCGCAGCCTTCCTGACGGTCGATCACCTTGATCCCGTCCGGTTCCACCGTGCTCGGGGCGACCGAGCCGACGTTGCTGGGCGTGGAGGGCAACAGCCGCAGCTTGATGTCGAGCCCGGCCTCGCGCAGCTGCTGCCGGTACACCTCCGGCTTGGCGAACACGTCCTCGACCTCGATGACGAAGTAGCCGCCCTCGTCCTTGACGTCGAGAGCCGAGGCCGAGGCGGGCCCGAGGGTGACGACGACGGCCAGCGACGCCGCGAGGGCGCCCAGCGCGGCCGGCAGCGCGAGCAGGGCGCGCCGCCTCCCGCGCGCGGGCAGGGCCGGAGCGGGCTCCTCCTCCATGATCTTGTACATCGTCTCCCTGGCGCCGGGCGTCAGCCCCGGCCCGGCGGGCGGGGCGAGCCGCCTGACGATGTCGTCGAGCTGCGGGTTCATGAGGTCTCCTTGGCGAGACGGACGGCCCGCGGGCCGTACCGGGCGAGATCGGGGTCGTCGGCGGCGAGCTCGACGGCCAGGCGCTTGCGCGCGCGGTGCAGGCGCTGCCGGACGGCGAGGCGCGAGCAGCCGAGCACCTGCGCCAGCTCGGCGGTGCCGAGCCCCTCCCAGGCGACGAGCGAGAGCACCTCGCGGTCGTCGGCGGACAGCCGCATGAAGGCCGCGCGGGCGGTCTCGGGCACGGCGTCCGCCACCGGGTTCGCCGCCGGGCCGGTCCATTCCGCGAGCTCGGCGCGCAGGCGCGTGGTGAGGGCCGCCCTGCGGGACTCGCCGCGGCGGTGGTTGGCCAGGGTGCGCCGGGCCACGCCGTACAGCCAGAGCCGGGCGCGGTCGCCGGGCGGCACCTCGCCGAGCCGCCGCCAGGCGGTCGTGAACGTCTCGGCGATGACGTCGGCGACGTCGTGAGGGTCGTCGCTGCGCCGCCGCACGTAGCCGGAGACGGTCGCGTAGTGCTCGGTGTAGAGCTCCTCGAAGCGCTGCCGGGGGTCCGGTGGGCCCACGCGGTCATCCCTTCCGTAGGGGTATGTCACAACAAGCAGGTGTCCGGATGGTTCCAGGCGTGACAGACGAACACGGAGAAGGCCGCCTCCGGCTCCGGAAGCGGCCTTCTGGTCGGGGCTGTGTGAGTCCCATGACCGTTGTTCGAGGTGGCGGCGGCAGGCGTCCAGGACCAGGCCGTGGAAGTGGTGGACGGCGTGCTCGGTGACCCGGATCCGGTCGAGGCACACCGTGGAGGGGGCGAAGCCGGGCATGCCGCCGGTGTTGCGCGCTCGTCTCAGGCGGCCGGTCAGGTCGAAGTTCAGGCGTGGTACGGGCACCGGCCACCGTCCCCGTCACGTAGCCGCCCGGCGTCCGCAGGCGGTTCCACGTGACACAGCCACTGCCAGGAACGGCCGAAGATGGGCCGCTGGTCGATGTCGTGCCATTTCGGGTCGGTATAGGCGTCGGCGTGCAGGGACATCGACAGTGCGGGATCGGGGTGGTGTCCGGCGGAGATGTGAGCGAATTCGGGGGTCACCGTACCTCCGACGCAGAACATGAGCCGCATTGAGGCTATTGAGCAATTGCGCGCCGGTTCAGGGCTCAGTTCCGTCGTCTTGTTCCGGCCGGGACTGGCGTAATCAAGAGCATTGGTGGGATGATCCTATGATTATTGCCGATATCAGGAGAAATGGGGTTGTCGAATGAGTCCTTCTTCCCGGGCGCTGCCGATGGCGGGGTTCATGTTCTCCGCCGTCGGGGTGGGCGGTGTGGTTCTGCAGATGTTGAGCGTGGCCTATCCCGACGGCGATCCGGCGAAGGCGCGGGCGGCCGCGGAGTTGTTGCGGCAACTGGCCGGACGCGTGGACGCCAGCCTTGACGACGTGGAGGAGGTCGCGGCCCGGGTCTGGCTGCCGCCGAACAGCGGAGCGGGCATCGACGCGTTCCGGACGTATTTCAACCAGGAGATCGCGCCCTATCCGCCGCGCGTCTCCGCCTACATCCGCGGACTGGCGGACGCGGTCGAGGATTACGCGGAATTGCTGGAACGGACCCAGCACACGTTGCGCACGATGGCCATGATCCAGTGGATCGAACTGCTGATGTTCTTCTGCTGGCCCGCGATCGACAAAAAGGTCCAGGTGCTGATCAACTGGGCGATGCGCAGGTCGCAGGCGCGGCTGCTGCTCAAGATGTTCGAGAACGCCGTGGGGAAGCGGTTCATCTACGCCCTCGGGGGCAGCCTGGCCTACACCGTGCTCGACCAGGCGGTCGTCGACGGGCTCAAGCTGGCGCGCGGCGAGGACACCGGCTCCTGGGGGGACCGCGGCGAGTACATGCTGAAGAACTTCGCGGCGGCCATGGTCTTCTACCACGTGGACCCGGCCAACTTCGGCAAGGCCGCGAACGTGCTGCCGAAGAACCCGGCGGCGCGTAACGCGGTCGTGTTCCTGACCGGGTCCACCATCTTCAGCACCACCGCCAACGCGCTCAACCGGCCGGGCGACGTCGTGGACGACCCGGTCAGCCTGTTGCCGACCTGGCAGCAGATGCTCGCCAAGCTGGGGGTCGCCGCGGGCCAGGACCAGTTCAGGCGGTGGCGCCGGTACTGAGTGCCGGTCACGTCGTCAGTCCCGGGTGAAACGACGGACCTCGTCGGCGAAAGGGGTCAGACCGGTCGTCATCAGGCCGGTCATCTGGGCGGCGAGGTCCTCGGCGGCGGCGTTCGCGGCGGCCAGGACGGCCTCGGCCAGGGCGTCCGCGCCCAGTCGCATGGCCCGCGGATCGATGCGCAGGCCGCCGAGCGCGCCGGTCGGCAGCACCTCGGCCCTCACCTGGCCGTCGGCGGCCTCGCCACGGCCGCGGACGGCGTCGAGGCTCTCCTGCAACTCCTCCAGCGGGCGGATGTCGGCCTGGAACTGGCCGAGGAGCCGGCGCATCTCGTCGTCGAGGTAGGGGGTGGGGTCTTCGGGGGTGGTCATCGGGGGCTCCAGGGGTGTCAGGCGAACTGTCCGTCGGGGGCGAGCTTGGGCGGGTCGGACACTTCGGGCAGGGATGCGATGGTGGCCCAGTTGGCGACGTCGAAGCTGGTCCGCATGTCGGCCAGGCGGTCGGCCACCGCCGGATAGACGTCGCGCAGGGCGTCGACGTAGGTCTCGGCCTTCTCCAGGGCCGTCAAGTAGTTCTTCTTGAAGGTGTTCGCGGTCTCGTCGGTGCCGGCGAAGTCGCCCAGCGCGTCGAGGGCGTCGAGGATGCGGCGGATGTCGGTCGCGTATTCGGTGCGCTCGGCGAGGAAGGCGCCGGCGGCCTTGGTGAAGGCGGTGCCGTGCACCTCGGTGGTCGGCATCCCGGAGCCCTGGGGGGCGGGCGCGGCCGGGGCGGGGGTCGAGGGGGTGGCGCTCGGGGCCGGAGCCACCCCTGAAGGGCTCGGCGTCGCACTGGGGGTGGTGGTCGGGGTCGGGGTGGGTGTCCCGCTCGGGGTTGGCGTCCTGGTCGCAGTCGGGGTCCCGGTCGGAGTCGGGGTCGCGGTGGGTGACGGGGTTGCCGTGGAGGTCGGGGTGGGGGTGGGGTACGGGGTCGTGGGGCTGGGGGTCGGGGGCTCGCTGGGGGTCGGGGGCGTGGGGCTCGGGGCAGGGGTGCCGGTCGGGGTGGGGGTGGGCGGCTCGTAGGTGGGCATGGCGGTTCTCCTGTCGGTACGTGGCCGCCGGCGGCGCACGAGAGTTGTCCACAATACCGACAGGAATACAGGGTAAGGGCTACGGCTCGTATACGGGGGCTAGATCGGCGAAGATGCGGTAGTCCGAGATCAGGCCGTCGTCCCGGGTGCGCCAGATCGACACGGCCACCACCGCGGCGTCCTTGCCGTCGAGCCGCCGGTACGTCACCTCGGTCTCGGCGATCGTGTCGGCCCCGGCCTGCCAGTCCCGGACGATCCGGTGCCGCAGGCCGCCGATGGTCGAGTAGAACGTCCGCAGGCCGGCGGCGACGGCGGCGCGTCCCACCATGGGCTCGGCGTTGCCGAACACCAGGGTGGCGTCCTCGGCCAGCAGCTCGGCGAACTTGTCGGGGTCGAACGAGTCGACCACCTGGAAAACGCGTCGTACCACATCGTGGGGCATGTTGATCATTCCTCACGTGGACGGGGTCGCTGCTGCGGACGATACGTGACGACGCGTTCCCGTGCGACAGGCCGGCGCGTCCGGCGCTTCCGGCACACAGCCGGGCGTTCCGGCGGCTGCTCAGGCGGGCGAGGCCCCGCCGGGACCGGGCGGCGACTCGAAGGTGATCGACACGATGGCGCTGATGGCCAGGTTGTGCTCCCGTACGCCGGCGGTCCGCTCCGAGGACTCGACGGTGACGACGGAGTCGCCCCGGCGGGTGACGTGACCGGTGAAGCAGTCGCCGCTCAGCAGGCGTACCGAGATGACCCGGTTCTCGTGGCGGGCGTTGTCGAGGAGCGCGATCCAGGAGGTGATGAGCCCGGTTCCGGGGGGTTCGAAGGGGTCATGGGTCATGAGCACCCTCCTGCCCCGAACGAAGGGAAGGGAACGGCCGGACCGGGGACCTCACCGGCAGGCAAGGAACCGGGACGGGCTCAGCCCGTGCAGCCCTCGCCCGACAGGGAGCCGTTCCAGGAGAAGGCCGTACGGCACAGGTACCTGCCGGGGTCGGGGCCGGCCGTGATCGTGACGTTGACGTTCACGTAGCCGACGCCCTCGCAGTCCTGGCCGGAGATCGTGCCGTGGTCGATCCGGCCGAGGAAGCAGGTGTAGGCGCCGTCGGCGCGGGCGGCCTGCGCGGGCAGCGGCGAGCAGATGAGCGCCGCCGCCGCGGCGACGGCCGTACGCCGGATGAGGGTCACGGCTCCACGGTAGGAAGCCCCCCGAAGGCCGCCTAGTACGACATGTCACCGATCGTCGTGAAATTTCGTGGGATGTCGTGTGACGAATTCACGCGCCCTTCAACGGCAGGACATCCAGCGCGGATACCTTTCGACCCTTATCTGTAGATTTGCTGCCAAGGGAAGCGTCATGTCTCGTTCGTTCATCGCCATGCTGGCCGTCGGCGCGGCCCTCGCCACCACCGTCGCCGCGCCCGCCGACGCCGCCTCGGGACGGCAGCCGCGCGTCCTGTCCGACGTGACGCTGCCCGCCCCCGACCTGGCCGCCTTCGAGCCGGACATCGTCAAGGACTCCCGCGGCGTCAAGCTGGGCGGCCTCGGCAGCGGCCTGTTCCCGGCCAGGCGCGCGGGCGAGTACTGGATGGTCACCGACCGCGGCCCGAACGGCGAGCCCAAGATCAACGGCGAGAAGCGGCGCACGTTCCCGGTGCCGGAGTTCGCCCCGGCGATCGTCCGCGTGGCCGTGCGGCACGACACGGCGCGCATCGTGGAGAGCATCCCGCTGAAGACCTCCGACGGCACCCCCATCACCGGTCTGTCCAACCAGTCCGGCCACGACGAGATCCCCTACACCTGGGACGGCCTGACGCAGCTCCCCTACGACCCGAACGGCCTGGACACCGAGGACATCGTCACCGACGGCCGCGGCGGCTTCTGGCTGGTGGACGAGTACTCTCCCTCGCTGCTGCACGTGGCGAGCGACGGCCGCGTCCTGGCCCGGTACGTCCCCAAGGGCCTGAAGCTCACCGGCGCCGGCTACCCGGTCCACGAGACGCTGCCCGCGATCCTGGCGTCCCGGCAGCAGAACCGCGGCATCGAGGCGCTCGGCGTCTCGCAGGCCGAGCGCGCCCTGTACCTGGCCGTGCAGAGTCCGCTCGCCAACCCCGACAAGAAGACCGGCAAGGCGTCGAGCACGGCCCGCATCCTGCGGGTGGACCTGCGTACCGGCCGCCCGACCGGCGAGTGGGCCTACACGATGGAGAACGTGGCCGGCTTCGACCCGGCGGCCGAGCAGGGCGACATGAAGATCTCCGCCCTGAACGTGCTGAGCCCCGGCCGCCTGCTGCTCCAGGAGCGCACCGACGCCGTGGCCCGCCTCTACACCGTCGACCTGCGCCGGGCGACGAACCTGCTCGGCGGCCGGCACGACGACCCGGCCACCACGCCCTCGCTGGAGGCGTCGCTGCCGTCGAACGTCACCGTCGCCACCAAGGCACTGGCCGTGGACCTGGCGGCGATCCCCGGCCTGCCCGGCAAGATCGAGGGCGTCGCCCTGCTCGACCCGGTGACGCTCGCCGTGGCCAACGACAACGACTTCGGCCTCGGCACCTTCGACGCCGACGGCCGCCTGGTGGACTCGGGCGTGACCAGCCGGATCCTGACGATCCGGCTGGCCAAGCCGCTCTTCTGAGCCGTCCCGTCAGGACAACGTGCTCGCGTACGGGTCCCAGCCGGCGGGCAGGGGCTCGGGGGCCGTCACGGCCGAGGTGATCGGGCGGAACTCGGCGCGTTCGCCCGACTCGGTGATGGCCGTCATGAGCTCCAGCACGTGCAGCGTCAGCTCGCCCGAGGCCCGGTGCGGCGTGCCCGTGCGCAGCGACCGGGCCAGGTCGAGCACGCCGATGCCGCGCCCGGCCTGGTCGGCGGCGACGGGCAGCTCCCGCCAGTCGGGGTCGTGCGGACCGCGGACCAGCAGCGGGCCGCCGAAGGTGTTGGGGTCGGGCAGCAGCAGGGCTCCTTCCGTGCCGATCACCTCGATCAGCTTGCGGCTGACGGGCGAGTCGAAGCTGAAGGTGGCGGTGGCGGTGGCCGTGCCGGGGAAGTCCAGCAGGGCGTTGACGTGGGTGGGCACGTCCACGGGGAACAGGGTGCCGGCCTTGGGGCCGGAGCCGACGACCCGCTCGGCGCGGGCCCTGCGCGTGCCGCCCGCGACCCGGGCGACCGGGCCGAGCAGGGAGACCAGCGCGGTGAGGTAGTAGGGGCCCATGTCGAACAGGGGGCCGCCGCCGGGCCGGTAGTAGAACTCGGGATCGGGGTGCCAGGACTCCGGGCCCAGGTTCTGGAAGGCGACGGTGATCCCGACCGGCTCGCCGATCAGGCCGGAGCGCAGGGCGTGCGCCGCGGCCTGGAGCCCTGGGCCGAGGAAGGTGTCGGGGGCGCCGCCGACGCGCAGGCCCAGGTTGGCGGCCTCGGCCATGACCTTGGCCGCCTGGTCCATGTCCAGGGCGAGCGGCTTCTCGCCGTACACGTGCTTGCCGGCGCGCAGGGACTCCAGCGCGACGGCCGCGTGCGCGGCCGGGACCGTCAGGTTGACCACGATCTCGACCTCGGGCAGGGCGAGGATCTCGGCCAGGCTGCCCGAGGCGGGCACGCCGTGCTCGCGGGCCGCCGCGGCGGCCCGGCCGGTGTCGAGGTCGGCCACGCCGAGCACCCGCACGTCGGGGAAGGCGGTGAGGTTGCGCAGGTACTGGGCGCTGATCACCCCGGCGCCGACGACCGCGACGCCGACCGGCCCGCCGCTCATGAGCCCTCCAGGCCGGTCAGGTGGGCGTGGCTGTCGGCCAGGGCGGTGAACAGGTCGGTCGCGCACGTGTCGAGCTCGACGATCCGCCAGGCGTCCGGCGCGGCGGCCAGGATCTCGGGCACCGGCATCGCGCCCGCCCCCACCGCCGTGTGCGGCTCGCCCTTCACCATCGGCCCGTCCTTGACGTGCAGCGCGAGCGTGCGCCCGGCCAGGCGGCCGAGCAGGGCGGGCACGTCGGCGCCGCCCACGGCCGCCCAGTACGTGTCGATCTCCAGGAACACCTCGGGGGCGAGCAGGTCGGCCAGCGCCTCGATGGCGTGCCGGCCGTCGATCCTGGGCTCGATCTCCCACCAGTGGTTGTGGTAGCCGATGCGCATGCCGTGCCCGGCCGCCTGCTCGGCCAGGCCGTTCAGCAGGTCGGCGGTGCGCGAGAGGCCGTCGTGGGTGGTGAACTCGGCCTCGGGGACGCCGCCGGGGATGATCACCAGGTCGGCGCCGACCGTGGCGACGGCGTCGAAGACCTCGGCGGGCTCCTGGCTGAGCAGCGCGTACGCGTGCGTGCTGCTCACCGTGAGCCCCAGGTCGTCGATCACCTGGCGGAAGCCCTTGGGGTCGGCGGTCGGGTCGAAGGGCTCGACGGCGCCGTAACCGATGCCGGCGATGCGCTCAAGGGTGCCGTCGCGGTCGGCGGCGAGCTGCTCCCTGACGGTGTAGAGCTGGACGCTGAGCGGCCTGGTCATCCACGGACCCCCATGAGGTGCTCAAGGGCGAGCTGGTTGAGCCGGGTGAAGTGGAAGCCGCGCCGGGCCGCCGCCTCGGGGTCGAAGTCGTCGGCGGCCAGGTCCTGCCAGGTCTCGCCCGCGGCGAGGGTGGGCCGGGCCAGCTCGTCCACGCGGGAGGCGCGCAGGGCCTCCTGGACCTCGGGGTCGGCGCGGAAGGCGCGCGACTTCTCCTTCAGGATCAGGTACGTGCGCATGTTCGCGGCGGCCGAGTCCCACACGTCGTCGGGGTCCTCGGTGCGCAGCGGCTTGTAGTCGAAGTGCCGGGGGCCGTCGTAACCGCCGTTCTCCAGCAGGTCGACCAGGAAGAAGGCGCTCTTGAGGTCGCCGTGGCCGAAGATCAGGTCCTGGTCGTACTTGGGGCCGTGCTGGCCGTTGAGGTCGATGTGGAACAGCTTGCCGTGCCACAGCGCCTGGGCGATGCCGTGGACGAAGTTGAGCCCCGCCATCTGCTCGTGGCCGACCTCGGGGTTGAGGCCCACCATCTCGGGGTGCTCCAGGTCGTTGATGAGCGCCAGGGCGTGGCCGATGGTCGGCAGCAGGATGTCGCCGCGCGGCTCGTTGGGCTTGGGCTCCAGGGCGAAGCGCAGGTCGTAGCCGCGGTCGAGGACGTACTGGCAGAGCAGGTCCAGGCCCTCCTTGTAGCGGTCGAGGGCCGCCTTGACGTCCTTGGCCGCGTCGGACTCGGCGCCCTCGCGGCCGCCCCAGCACACGTACGTGGTCGCGCCGAGCGAGGCGGCCAGGTCGATGTTGCGCATGACCTTGCGCAGGGCGTACCGGCGCACGTCGCGGTCGTTGCTGGTGAACGCGCCGTCCTTGAACACCGGGTGGGTGAACAGGTTCGTGGTGGCCATCGGGACCTTCATCCCGGTCTCGTCCAGGGCCTTGCGGAAGGCGGCGATCGCCTTGTCCCGGTCGGGCTCGACGGCCAGCAGGTCGTCGTCGTGGAAGGTGACGCCGTACGCGCCGAGCTCGGCCAGCCGGTGCACGCTCTCGACGGGGTCGAGCGCGGGACGGCTCGCGTCGCCGAACGGGTCACGGGCCTGCCAGCCCACGGTCCAGAGTCCGAAGGTGAAGCGATCGGCGGGTGTCGGAGTGAAGGATGACATTTGCTGACGTCCCCTACCTTTAGTCCATAATCTGTACATAATCCTGAGGAGGCATGCATGGTGGCGTCAAGGGGGGTCCGGCATGATTCCATGCGTGCCCGCAATCTGGCCGTGGTACTCCAGGCCGTCCACGCGCACGGCCCGCTCACCAGGGCGGCGCTGGCCGAACTGACCGGGCTGACCAAGACCACCGTGTCCAGCCTGGTCGCGGCCCTGCTGGAGGCCGGCGCGGTGAGCGAGTCGGGCGCGGTGCGCGACGGCGAGCGCGGGCGGCCCGGCGTGGCCGTGCGGCTGAGCGGGCACCGGGTGGCCGCGCTCGGGCTGGAGGTCAACATCGACTATCTGGCCGCCTGCGTGGTCGACCTGACCCGGTCCGTACGCCTGCGCCGCATCCGGCCGGCCGACAATCGCGGCTCCGACCCGGCCGACGTGCTGCAACTGCTGCGCGACCTGGTGAAGGAGGTCACCGCGGAGGCCGAGGCGGCCGGGCTGCG
>NZ_JBSFGJ010000018.1:30089-55490 GCF_053596515.1 Nonomuraea sp. NPDC001684 | reverse complement strand
TCCCCGGCTGATTCACGTACTGCCCCGGAAAGCAGAATGTGGAGGCCCGGTTTACCGGTGCCTCCACATGTGTGCGGTGTGTCCGAGGGGGGACTTGAACCCCCATGCCCATCACTGGGCACTAGCACCTCAAGCTAGCGCGTCTGCCTATTCCGCCACCCGGACTTGGTGCCTGCACGCGGGACGTCATCTCGCGTCGGCTCCGTAAGGTTAGCAAACTCTGGGGGGTGAGTCATACCAAGTATCGGCACAGGGGAGAGGCGCCGACTCTTCGGCGGCCCGCCGGCGGACCCGCCGGACCGTCCTGATGACCCTCCCAGGTGTCTTCCGTGAAGCGGACCAGCGTGTCCTTGGCCTTTTTCGGGGTCTCTGCTGAAAAGCCCTTGCGGCAACTTTGGGTGCTGCTACGGTTACGGATCGTTGAGGGGTGAGTCCACGGACCGGCCTCACGACGTGAGGCCGGTTCCGGAAGCTGGGAGGTCACGTGGCACGCACGAAGGTCGGGCAGTCGAGGGCGTCGTCCCTCGCTGTGCGCCGCGTGCCCACGACGCTCCCGGAGCAGGACACGACCGCCGAGCGGGCCGACCGGATGGCGCGGTTCGCGGCCGGTGCCCGCAGGGTTGTCGTGCGGGCAGTCACGATGGGCGCCCTCGTGGCGGCCGGATGGCTGCTCGCCGTCGTGTTCGGAGCCATGTCCGCCGCTCCGGCGGCCGCGGATGCCACCGCGGCCACCACAGGAGCCGCCGACGCGGCCCCCGCTCCCCTTTCGGTCCCCGGCTACCTCTCGGCGTCGGACAACGCCGAGGCGATGGCCGGCCGCACCGTGGACGGTCTCAACAGCCAGCAGGATCCTGGTCTGCCACCACCATCCTCCGCCGGAAAGATCTTGGACACCGATGGACTGGTGCCCAACGGTGGTGGCAGCGGCCCGTTCGGGCCCGGTATGGGGGATGTCGCGAGGTCCGGTGTCGACCCGCGGCTGCAGTACCAGTCCGCCGTCATGGCGCGTGTGCTGCCCCCCGTCGTCCGCACAGCGGCGGACGACCCTTCCTTCTCACCTGACTGATCCCGCCATTTCCACACGCCCCGGACGTCCCGTCCGGAGAGCGACGGCGGAGCGTGGTCAGATCCCCTCCGCCGGCGGGTGAGACGTCAGTCAACCTGTTCGCGAATCCGAGGTCACCGTTGTGTGCGACCTCGCACGGCCTCGGCTGCCCGCGAACCGTTTCAGGTATCCCCCCAAGAACCACTAGGAGCATTCACCATGCGTACGTGGGCTAGAGCATCTACTCCTGCGGCCCTTCTGGCGGTCGCGGTCATGTCGTTCGGCAGCGGTGCGGCCTTCGCCGACACCTCGGGCAACTCCTCCGTCGGCGGCGGCAACCAGGTCAACCTGCCGATCAACCTGCCCATCGACATCAGCGGCAACGCCGTCGGGGCGGCCGGCCAGTCGTCCGCCGGGTCCCACGGCGGCGCCTCGGTCGAGAACGCCGGCCCGAGCGACATCCCCAACCGCACCTCGGGAAACTCCAGCGTGCTGGGCGGCAACCAGGTCAACGCGCCGATCACCGCGCCGCTGAACGCCTGCGGCAACGCGGTCTCCCTGTTCGGCAAGTCGGACGCGGGCTGCCGGGGCGGCGCGACCGTCCACAACAAGGGCAAGGGCGGCGCCGGGGGCAACCAGACCTCGGGCGACTCCAGCCTCATCGGCGGGAACCAGCTCACGGCGCCGATCACGGCTCCGATCAACGCCTGCGGCAACGCGCTGGCCATCTTCGGCGACGCGACCGCGGGCTGCAAGGGCGGCGCCTCCGTGCACAACAGCGGCGTCGGCAACGCGGGCGGCAACCGCACGTCCGGGCGCTCGTCCGCGCTGGGCGGCAACCAGGTGATCGCGCCGGTCAACGGGCCGATCAACATCTGCGGGAACGCGGTTGCGGTGTTCGGGCGGGCGTTCGCGGGCTGCCAGGGCGGCGCCAGCGTCACCAACTCGGGCGGCGGCGGCTGGCTGCACCACATGGCCGCGCCGGGCTCCACGGGCAACGACACCGACGGGCGTTACGGCGCCGGCAGCGGCAACCAGGTGATCGCCCCCGTCAACCTGCCCATCACGGCCTGCGGCAACGCCGTCGGCAACGCGGTGGCCAACTGCCGGGGCGGCGCGACGGTGCTGAACACCCGCGCCGGTTCCGGGGCGGGCGGCAACACGACGTCCGGGCGTTCGGGCGTGCTGAGCGGCAACCAGGTGATCGCGCCGATCACGGCTCCGCTCAACGTGTGCGGCAACGCGGTGGCCGCCTTCGGCAAGGCGTTCGCCGGGTGCCGGGGCGTCGTCTCGGTCAAGAACGGCGGCCGGGGCGCCGGCGGCAACCACACCTCCGGGCAGTCGGGCGTCGGGGCGGGCAACCAGGTGATCGCGCCCATCACGGCTCCGCTCAACGTCTGCGGCAACGCGGCCGCGGTGCTCGGCGCCTCCAACGCCCACTGCAAGGGCGGCGCGGCCGTCTGGCCGCACAACGGTGTGGGCGGCGGCGGCAACTCGACCTCCGGGCGTTCGGGCGTGCTGAGCGGCAACCAGGTGATCGCGCCGATCACGGCTCCGGTCAACGTCTGCGGCAACGCCGTGGCCGTGCTGGGCGACGCCGCGGCGGGCTGCCTGGGCGGCGCGCACGTCGGCAAGCCGGGCTACCCGGGCGGCGGCTACAACCAGTTCCTGCGGTCCACCGGCCACCAGGCCGCGGCCAAGAGCGGGCTGCTGCCCGCGGTGCCCGCCGTCCCGGCGCTCAACGGTGTCAACGGCACCGGCGCCGTGCCCGGTCTGCCCGACGTCGGCGGCCTGCCGAAGGCGGGCGGCCTGCCGGTTCCCGGCAACGTGACGCAGCAGCTGGAGGGCTCGGGCCTGCCGGTCGGCGGCGGCCTGTCCTCGCTGCCGCTCGTGGACGACGCGTCCAAGACCCTGGGCCTGCCCGCCCTGCCCGAGCTGCCCGGCCTTCCCGGCCAGGCGCAGGCTCCGGTGCAGGGTCCGGCGCAGGCCAGGCCCGGCGAGGTGGACATGCCGGCCAAGTCCTGGGAGAAGCGGGTGCCCGTCCGGCCCGGCAAGCGTCACATGGCCGACAGGACCGACCACGTGCGCAGGGCGCCGGCCCGCCCCTCTTCGCCGCTCTCCCCGGCCACCGACCTGCTCTCCTCCACCCCGGTCGGCGGCGCCGTGACCTCGGCCACCGGCGGCCTGCCGGTCGGCAACCTGGGCCTGATGAGCGCCGCCCAGCCCGCCGGTCTCACCGGGATGAACTCCAGCTCGCTGCTCGCGCTGCTGCTCGGCTCGATGTTCGCCGCGTCGGCCACGCTGTTCGCGACCGCCCGCCGGTTCCGGTTCGGCCGTAAGTAGATATACGGCATAGGTCGGTAACCGCAGATACCGCTACCGCTCCACCGCCTGGGAGCGGTAGGCGATAGATGCTTTGCCCGTTCCGGGGGCGCGGCCCGGAGCGGGCAAAGCCATGTCCAGGCTCAGAGCGTGCTGCGGACACGGATGACCTTGCGTCGCAGCCGTACGTGCCGGCTCCCGTCGGGGTGCACCCGCACCCGCGCGAGCTCCCACTGGCCGTACTCTGCGTGTTCGGTCAGCAGTTGACGTGCGGCTTCGCGAGTGAGGTCGCGCGGAATGAAGATATCCATGTAGGAGTAGTCGAGCACAACGATTAGTCTCCAGGGTGAGTCAGGGCGCCATGCCGCTCGATGGGGCTTATTCTGCGTGCTTGTGGGTGGACCCGGAAGCTAGTGGGTAGCCCGGGGGAAGGAAATTTCCGCGAGTCGGGTTACCTTTCAGATCTATGCCGACTCCCGGCAGGGGGATTGCAAGCGAACAGTGAGGTAGGAAGCAGCGTGCCAGCCAAGAACGGCAGCTCCGGCGGAACACGCCTGGTGATCGTCGAGTCGCCCGCCAAGGCGAAGACGATCGAGAAATACCTCGGCGCCGGCTACACGGTCGAGTCCAGCATCGGCCACATCCGTGACCTGCCGGAGCGGGCCGACGACATCCCCGAGGCCTTCAAGAAGGAGTCCTGGGCGCGCCTTGGCGTGAACGTCGAGCACGAGTTCGAGCCGCTGTACGTCGTCAACCCCGACAAAAAGGCGCAGGTCAGCAAGCTGCGGCAGCTGTTGAAGGGTGCTGACGAACTCTACCTGGCCACTGACGAGGACCGGGAGGGCGAGGCGATCGCCTGGCACCTGCGCGAGGTGCTCAAGCCGACCGTGCCCGTCCACCGCATGGTGTTCCACGAGATCACGCCGCAGGCGATCCGCGACGCCGTCGCGAACCCGCGCGACCTCAACCTCCGCCTGGTCGACGCCCAGGAGACCCGCCGCATCCTCGACCGGCTCTACGGTTACGAGGTCAGCCCGGTCCTGTGGAAGAAGGTCAAGCCGCGGCTGTCGGCCGGCCGGGTGCAGTCGGTGGCGACGCGGCTGGTGGTGGAGCGCGAGCGGGAGCGCATGGCGTTCACCTCCGCCCACTACTGGGACCTGCAGGCGTTGTTCGACTCGGGCAAGCCCGAGGAGCGGCCGCGTGACTTCACCGCGACGCTGACCTCGGTAGGCGGCAAGAGGGTGGCCCAGGGGCGCGACTTCGCCAGCACCGGGCAGCTCAAGACGGCCGACGTGCTGCACCTGTCCGAGGCCGCCGCCGGTGAGCTGGCCGGCCGGCTCCAGGGCACGTCGTTCTCGGTCAAGTCCGTCGAGCGCAAGCCGTACACGCGCAAGCCGTACGCGCCGTTCCGGACGACCACATTGCAGCAGGAGGCCAGCCGGAAGCTGGGCTTCTCCGCCAAGTACACGATGCAGGTCGCCCAGCGGCTGTACGAGCAGGGTTTCATCACCTACATGCGTACCGACAGCATCACGCTGTCGGAGACCGCGATCGCCGCCGCCCGCTCGCAGGCCATCAAGCTCTACGGCGCCGCGTACGTGCCTGACAAGCCGCGCGTCTACACCAGCAAGGTCAAGAGCGCGCAGGAGGCCCACGAGGCGATCCGGCCCTCCGGCGAGGAGTTCCGCACGCCGGGCGAGACCGGGCTGTCCGGCGACATGTTCCGCCTGTACGAGCTGATCTGGCAGCGCACCGTCTCCTCGCAGATGAAGGACGCGGTCGGCGAGTCGATCAGCGTCAAGGTCGGCGGCCGTTCGGCTTCCGGCGAAGACGTCGAGTTCAGCGCCTCGGGCCGGACGATCACCTTCTACGGGTTCCTCAAGGCGTACGTGGAGGGGGCCGACGACCCCTCGACCGACCGCGACGACTCCGAGAAGCGGCTGCCCAACCTGGCCGAGGGCGACGCGCTGACCGTGTCGCGGCTCGACGTGGCCGCCCACTCCACCAAGCCGCCCGCCCGCTACACCGAGGCCTCGCTGGTCAAGGAGATGGAAGACCGCGAGATCGGGCGGCCCTCGACGTACGCGTCGATCATCGGCACGATCCTCGACCGCGGCTACGTGTTCAAGAAGGGCACCGCGCTGGTGCCGTCCTTCCTGGCCTTCGCCGTGGTCAACCTGCTTGAGCAGCATTTCGGCAACCTGGTCGACTACGACTTCACGGCCGAGATGGAGAAGGTGCTCGACGACATCGCCAACGACCGCGCCGAGCGGGTGCCCGAGCTGCAGCGTTTCTACTACGGCGCGGGCGACGGCGACGAGGGCCTGAAGGAGATGGTCACCGACCTCGGTGACATCGACGCCAAGGAGATCAGCTCGTTCCCGATCAAGGGGACGGACATCGTCCTGCGAGTCGGGCGTTACGGGCCGTACCTGGACAGAGACGGCGCGCGGGTCAACGTGCCCGAGGACACCACGCCCGACGAGCTGACGGCGGAGAAGGCCGAGGAGCTGTTCTCGCGGCCGACCGGCGACCGCGAGCTGGGGCGCGACCCCGTGAGCGGCCACATGATCGTGGCCAAGGACGGCCGTTACGGGCCGTACGTGACGGAGATCCTGCCCGAGCCGGCTGAGGACGAGACGCCGAAGAAGCGGACGAAGAAGGCAGACGCCCCCAAGCCGCGCACCAGCTCCCTGTTCAAGACGATGTCGCTCGACACGATCACCCTCGACGACGCGCTCAAGCTGCTGGCCATCCCCCGGGTGGTGGGCGAGCTCGACGGCGAGGAGGTCGTGGCGCACAACGGGAAGTTCGGGCCGTACATCAAGAAGGGCACCGATTCCCGCTCGCTCACCTCGGAAGAGGACCTGCTGACGGTCACGATCGAGCAGGCCAAGGAGCTGTTCGCGCAGCCCAAGCAGCGCGGGCGGCGGGCCGCGGCGGCGGCGCCGCTGCGGGAGCTGGGCGACGATCCAGCGTCGAAGAAGCCGGTCGTGGTCAAGGAGGGGCGTTTCGGCCCCTACGTGACCGACGGCGAGACGAACGCGTCGCTGCGCAAGGGCGACACGGTCGAGGACATCACCATCGAACGGGCCGCCGAGCTGCTGGCCGAGCGCCGCGATCGGGCGCCCGCGCCGAAAAAGACCACGCGCAAGGCCCCGGCGAAGAAGACGACCGCGAAGAAGCCGGCGGCCAAATCGTAAGTAGCATCGACGTGTGATCGTGCTGGTCTTCGTCGCTCTCGTCGTGGTGGCGCACCTTTATCTGTGGCATCGGATGGTGCGCTCCGCGACCCGCCCCGGGCGCGCCCGCAAGGCGCTGACCTGGGGCCTGGTCGGGCTCGTCCTGCTCGTGGTGGCCGCGTTCGCGGGCACGCGGATGGAGCTGGGCAACTGGCTGGCCTGGCCGGGCTACCTGTGGGTGGCGCTGATGTTCTACCTCGTGGTGTTCCTGCTGGTGCTGGAGGTGCCGCGGGCCGTCGCTTCGATGATCATCCGCAGGGGCGAGCGCGGGTCGGTGGCGGTCAAGGAGCCGGTTCCGGTCGCGGCGGTGGCGTCCGCCGCCCCGCCGTCCGGGCCCGCCACTGAGCCTGCCACTGTGCCCCCCGCTGTGCCTGTTCCCCCTACCGTGCCGCCCATGAGCAGGCGGCTCTTCCTGGGGCGCACCACCGCGGTGGTGGCCGGGGTCGGCGCGCTCGGCACGGTCGGTTACGGCATGACCAGCGCTCTGGGCGACCCGGTGCTGGAGCCGGTGCGGGTCCGGCTGCCCAAGCTCGACCCGAGGCTGAACGGCCTGCGCTTCGCCGTGGTGAGCGACATCCACCTGGGCCCGCTCACGGGCGTCGGCCACACCGAGCGCATCGTCAGGATGATCAACGGCCTGCGTCCCGACGTGGTGGCCATCGTCGGCGACCTGGTGGACGGGTCCGTGGCTCAGTTGGGCGCCCTCGCCAAGCCCCTCAAAAGCCTTGAGTCCCGCTACGGGGCATATTTCGTGACCGGTAACCACGAGTACTACACCCAGAACGGCCCCCAGGAATGGATCGAGGAGCTCGACCAGCTCGGCGTTCGCTCGTTGCGTAACGAGCGCGTGGAGATCAGCCACCAGGGCGCCGTACTCGACCTGGCCGGGGTGAACGACCTCAACGGCGAGGCCGTCGGCGACGGGCCCGACTTCGCCAAGGCGCTCGGCGGACGGACGCCCGGGCGCTCCACCGTGCTGCTCGCCCACCAGCCCGTACAGGTGGACCAGGCGGCCGGATTCGGCGTCGACCTGCAGCTGTCGGGGCACACGCACGGCGGCCAGATCGCGCCGTTCAACCTGGTGGTGGGCCTGCAGCAGCCCGTCGTGTCGGGGCTGGCCACGGTCGACGGCGTGCAGGTGTACGTCACCAGGGGCGCGGGGTTCTGGGGGCCGCCGGTACGGGTCGGCGCGCCGCCGGAGATCACTATGCTGGAGCTGCGCTCCTGACTTTGCGCGACGCGGTCGCCACGTGGTGTCATCTTGGCGTAGTATCCGACCGGATACTCGCAGGAGGTGAGCATGGTGTCCTCCCCGGCCGAAGGGGCGTTGCGTCAGGCGGCTTCGCTCGCGCCCGACGTCGCTTTCTGGGCCAGGCGCGGCGGGCTGCTGTTCAGGCAGGCGCGCCACGCGGCGAGCATGAACCAGAAGGCGCTGGCCAGCAGGAGCGGCACCTCGCGCACCACGCTGTCGGCCTACGAGCACGGCAGGAAGTCGCCGACGCTGGAGACCGCCGGGCGCATCCTCGACGCGGCCGGGTTCCGGCTGGCCCTTGAGCCCAAGGTCGAGTTCGCCGTGCAATCGGCGGGCGGGCGCAGCTTCCACGTCCCGAGCCGCCTGCGGCGGCTGCCGGTGGCCGCGGCGCTGGGCGTCCTGCGGTTCGGCGGCCGGGTCTACGACCTGGCCGACCGCGGCCAGCGCCGGGCGGCCTACTCGGCGCTGCTGAGCGAGGGCGGCCCCGCCGACCTGCTCGACCACGTCGACGGCGCGCTGCTGGTCGAGCTCTGGGGCGAGCTGGCCCTGCCGGCCGCCGTCCGCGCCGCCTGGATGCCTCTGGTGGAGCAGATCAGGCAAGAGGCCGGAGTAATGAAATGACGACGTTTTCGACGGCCTATTCCATGCGGGTAACCTGCACGCCGACCCGCGAACGTAATACCCTCAGCCACGGACAAGCGGGTAATTCCGCGTTGTCTCCTGCCTTCCCATGTCCGGCCGACACCTGGATACGCTGAAATCATGACTGCCCCTAGGCGCGCTGCACATGTGCTGGCCCATGCGCCGTTCCGCCGTCTCTGGACGGCCATGTCGGTGTGCAGTCTGGGCGACTGGCTCAACATCCTGGCCCTGACCGCCCTCGCCGGAAACCTCAACCAGGGCGACTACCGCATGCAGTCGCTGGCCGTGGGCGGCGTGTTCATCGCCAAGATGTTGCCCGCGGTGCTGCTCGGGCCGCTGGCCGGGGTGTTCGCCGACCGGTTCGACCGGCGGCTGACCATGTTCACCGCAGACCTGGCCAGGTTCGCGGTCGTGTTGTCGATCCCGGTCATCGGCACCTACCAGTGGGTGATCGTCGCGACCGTCCTGGTCGAGTGCGTCAACCTGTTCTGGGTCCCGGCCAAGGACGCCACGGTGCCCAACCTGGTGCCCAAGGACCAGCTCGAATCCGCCAACCGGCTCAACCTGCTGGTCACCTACGGCAGCGCGCCGGTCGCGGCCCTGCTGTTCGCCGCGCTGTCCCTGGCCGGCGACATGGGGCGCAGCGTCCTGCCGCTGCTCAACGGCATGGACCCGACCGCTCCGGCGCTGATCGTCAACTCCCTGGCCTACCTGGTGTCGGCCTTCCTGATCTTCACGTTGCGCGGCATCCCCAAGCGCGACGGCGCGATCTCGACGCCCTCGGTGCTCAAGCAGGTCGTCGAGGGCTGGCGCTTCGTGGGCGGCAACCGGCTCGTGCGCGGCCTGATCATCGGCATGCTCGGCGCGTTCGCCGCGGGCGGGGCCGTGGTCGGCGTGGCGAAGATCTACGTGGTGGCCCTCGGCGGCGGCGACGCGGCCTACGGCGTCGTGTTCGGCGCGGTCTTCGTCGGCATGGCGCTGGGCATGTTCGTCGGCCTCAGGCTGCTGCGCGGGCTGTCGCGGCGGCGGCTGTTCGGCCTGGCCATCACCGTGGCCGGGGTGGTGCTCGTGGCCATCGCGCTGATCCACAACCTGCCGATCGTCGTCATGCTGACCGTGCTGCTCGGGGCGTGCGCGGGCATCGCGTGGATCATCGGCTACACCCTGATCGGGCTGGAGGTCGAAGACGCGCTGCGCGGGCGCACGTTCTCGTTCCTGCAGTCCACGGCGCGGGTCACCCTGCTGCTCGTGGTGGCGGTGGCCAACCCGCTGGCGGCGCTCTTCGGCGCCCACGAGTTCGGCCTCGGCGCCATCGCCTACCGCTTCGACGGCACCAACCTGGTGCTGGTCATCGGCGGCGGCCTCGCGATGGCCGTCGGGATCCTGGCGCTGCGCCACATGGACGACAGGCAGGGCGTCTCGCTGTCGGCCGACCTTCTCGCGGCGGTGCGCGGCGAGCGTTACCCCGCCGAGCCGGCCGAGCACGTGCCGGGGCTGTTCATGGCGTTCGAGGGCGGCGAGGGTTCGGGCAAGACCACCCAGTCGAGGCTGATCGCCATCTGGCTGCGCGACCAGGGCTACGACGTGGTCCAGACGCGGGAGCCAGGCTCCACCAAGATCGGCATGCGGTTGCGGGCCATCCTGCTCGACGCGGCCGAGCGAGGTCTGTCGGCCCGTTCGGAGGCCCTGCTCTACGCGGCCGACCGGGCCGAGCACGTCGAGAAGGTGATCCGCCCGGCGCTCTACCGGGGCTCGCTGGTGATCAGCGACCGCTACGTCGACTCGTCCCTGGCCTACCAGGGCGCCGGCCGGGCGCTCGACCCCGAAGACGTGTCCAAGATCAACGCATGGGCGACGGGCGGTCTCGTGCCGCATCTGACCGTGCTCATCGACACGCCGCCCGAGGTGGGGCTCACCCGGCTGGGCGGGGCGGCCGACCGCATCGAGTCCGAGCCGCTGGAGTTCCACCAGCGGGTGCGCAAGGAGTTTCGCGCGCTGGCCGCCGCCGATCCCGGCCGCTACCTCGTGGTCGACGGCACGATGCCGCCCGAGGTGCTGACCCGCCAGATCCAGGACCGCATCCGCGAGATCCTGCCCGACCCGGTGCCCCGGGAGTCCGAAGACGCCACGGGCACGATGCCCGCCATCCGCGACTAGCCTTACGCCGTGACAGTTTTCGATGACCTCGTCGGGCAGGACCAGGCGATCTCCGTGCTGTCGCGGGCCGCTGCGGCGGCCGGCGAGGCCGTCAAGGGCGGTCGCGGCGCCGGCATGACGCACGCCTGGCTGTTCACCGGCCCGCCCGGCTCGGGCCGGGAGGAGGCCGCGCGCGCCTTCGCCGCCGCGCTGCTGTGCCCCGACGCCGGTTGCGGCCACTGCGACCAGTGTCACCAGGTGCTCATCGGCTCCCACCCCGACCTGGAATCCGTACGTCCTGAGGGCCTGTCCTACAGCGTCAAGCAGACCCGCGAGCTCATCCTGCGGGCCGCGGGCGCGCCCACCCAGGGTCGCTGGCGAGTCATCCTGTTCGAAGACGCCGACCGCGCCACGGAGTCGGCGGCCAACGCCCTGCTCAAGGCCATCGAGGAGCCGCCGCCGCGCACGGTCTGGCTGCTGTGCGCGCCCGCCCCCGACGACCTCATGATCACCATCAGGTCGCGCTGCCGTCAGGTCACGCTGACCACGCCGTCCACCGAGGCCGTCGCGCACGTGCTGGCCACCCGCGACAGCGTGCCATGGGAGACCGCCGCGTTCGCCGCGCGGGCCGCGCAGGGGCACATCAGCAGGGCGCGGTCACTGGCCCTCGACGAGGGCGCCCGTCACCGGCGGGAGGCCGTGCTCGGCATCCCGCGCACGCTGACCGGTGTGGGCGAGTGCGTGTCCGCCGCCGAACGCCTGGTCAAGACGGCTGAGGAAGAGGCCGCGGCGGCCACGGCGGCGCTCAACGAGAACGAGACGGCCGAGCTGCGCAAGATCTACGGCGAGGGCTCCACGGGCAAGGGGCTCAACCGGGGGCTGGTGCGCGGCGGGGCGGGCGCACTCAAGGAGCTGGAGGACCGGCAGAAGTCCCGGGCCACCCGCATCAAACGGGATTCGCTCGACGCCGCGCTGCTGGAGCTGGTGTCGTACTACCGCGACGTGCTGGCCATGCAGTTCGGGGCGGGGGTGGAGCTGGCCAACGACGACATCCGGTTCGATCTCGACCAGCTCGCCAGGTCGTCCACGCCGGAGGAGACGCTGCGGCGGATCGACGCGATCATGCGGTGCCGGGAGCGGCTGGGGGCCAACGTCAATCCGCAGATGGCGGTGGAGGCGATGATGTTGTCGCTGCGCGGGGCGGCCTGAGCTGATCCCGGCCACCGCCTGTGGTGGCTGCGCGGGCTGCTTGAGGGTTCGGCTGGGGTGGCTCGCCTTGGGGTCCTGGCCGCGGCTGCCTGCGGTTTCCGCCTTCTCGCTTGTCAGGAGGGCGAAAAGATAGCTGGGTGACCGGAGCAGCAAGTGAGCCCGCGAAGCGTCTCTGTAGCGTGGAAGTCGAACTGCTCTCCCAACAACAGGCCCTGGTGCGGCAACAGGTCGATGTGGCATCGATCTTCGCCGAGCATCATGTGGGCCTCGTGCGGCTCGCCCTGATCATGGTCGGCGATCAGGCCACCGCCGAAGACGTCGTACAGGAGGCGTTCGCGCGTACGCACGCCGGCCGGGCCCGTCTGCGGGACGCCGACAAGGCGCTGGCCTATGTGCGTTCCGCCGTGCTTAACGGGTGCCGGTCCGTCCTGCGCAGACGGGCGACGGTGTTCCGGCGGGCGGTGCCCTACGAGCCGCCGGTCTGGTCGGCGGAGAGCGCCGCGCTGCTGGGCGAGGAGCGGCGGGAGGTGCTGCTCGCCCTGCGGGAGCTGCCGCGCAGGCAGCGTGAGGCGCTGACCCTGCGCTACTACTTCGACCTGTCCGACCAGGAGGTCGCCGCGACCATGGGCGTCAACGCGAGCACGGCCAGGTCCACGATCGCGCGAGGGCTCGCCGCTCTCGGCCGGGCGCTTGGGGAGGAATCATGAACAGTCCGATGGAAGACAGGCTTCGTGCCGCGCTCGTCGAGGCCGGCGCGACCGTCGACACCGGCGCGCTCAAGCCGCTGCGCACGCCGGAGCGGCGCCGGAGCCGGGTGGACCTCCGGCTGGTGAGCGCGGCCGTGGCGGTGGTGCTCGCGGGGGCTACGACCGCCGTCTGGCTGGGCGTGCGAGGCGACGAGCACGTTGCGACGCTGGCCGGCCCCCCCGGCGGTCAGGCCGATGCGCAAGAGCTGACGATCTTCCTCTGTTCGAGGTCGGCCGGCGGGAAGGCGCCGTCCTGTCAGGGGCAGGGCGTCACGCTTGATCAGACGAAGTCGATCGACAAGGCGGCGAAGGAGGTGCCCGGCGTCACCTCGCTCATGTATGTGGACCAAGCCGAAGCCTTCGAGAGCTTCCGGCGCGACTTCGCACACAACCAGCGGCTGCTCGATGCGGTGACGGTCGACGACCTGCGTGCCTCGTTCCGGCTGCGGCTTGAGCCCGGCACGGATCCGGTGCCGGTGAAGCAGGCACTCAGCTCGCTCCCGGGGGTCGAGGACATCGACTTGGTGCCCTCCGCCGCTTCCCTTCCGTCATCCGGCACTCAGGTCAGCGTCTTCCTCTGCGGCGACGGTTCGGCGCTGCCCGCCTGCGGAGCCGAACGTGCGGCGGACGGTGACAAGATCGTGAAGGAGGGCAAGGGGGCCACGACCAGACAGAAGGCCGAGATCGTCGCACTCCTGCGCGCGTCCAAGCAGGTCAAGTCCATCGTCTACGAGGACCAGTCGACGGCGTACGAGAACTTCAAGCGCAGCTACCAGGACAACAAGGCACTGCTCGCCGCCACCAAGATCGGGGACATGCCGGAGTCGTACCGGTTGCAGATGAGGTCGGAGCGCGACGACTGGAGCGCGCTGCTGAAGGCCCTGAGACGGCAGCGGGGTGTCGCATCCGTCGTCGACCGCCGTTGTACGGTCGACGCGGCTCTGGCCATGGCCCGCTACCGGGTCTCCCTGCCGAAGGGCCAGGACTGCCGGACGGGCGGTTGATTCAAGATCGGGCCCGGTGCCCCTCACGTTCACCGGGTGGACACACGTAGTGTGGCAACGGAAGGCCGTAACAACCCCCGAGGCCGTCAGGGAGGCGAGCTCGAGCCCATGGGAATGATCATGGCCGTGAGCTTCACGCGCTACGGGAGGCTCTACTACCTCGATCCGGGCGGGCACACCTTCAAGGTCGGCGACAAGGTGCTGGTGCCGACCGATTCGGGCCCCGAGGTGGCGGAGTGTGTGTGGGCGCCGCAGTACACGAGCGAGGACATCGACGGTCTGCCCGTGTGCGAGGGGCCGGCGGGTGAGGAACACCTCTCGCGTGACGAGTCCAACAAACGCCGCAGGGCCGAGGCTCGCAGCGTGTCGAAGAAGCTGATCAAACGGCACACGCTGCCGATGAAGGTCGTCGGCATCGACTATCTCGACCAGGACAACGTCTACACCGTGTACTTCTCGGCCCCTCATCGGGTCGACTTCCGGGCCCTGGTCCGCGACCTGGCCCGTAACCTGCGGGCCAGGGTCGAGCTGCGGCAGATCGGTCCCAGGGACGAGGCGCGGCTGCAGGGCGGCATCGGTCCCTGCGGCCGTGACCTGTGCTGTGCCACGTTCCTGAAGGATTTCGAGCCCGTGTCCGTGCGCATGGCCAAAGACCAGGATCTGCCGGTCAACCCGTTGCGCATCGCGGGGGCTTGTGGGCGGCTCATGTGCTGCCTGAAGTACGAGCACCCGTTGTACGTTGAGAGCCGGTACAGGATGCCTCGCGCGGGAAGCCGGGTGAGCACGCCGCAGGGCGATGGGATCGTCACCGGGCACAACGTCCCCGCCGACACGGTGACGGTGCGCCTGGACGATGGCGGGAGGCGCTGTGCGTGCCCTTCCGCATCGGTGTGTTCGCCCCGCATCCAGCACGACACGATGTACGGCAACCAGGAGGAATCGCCCGACCGCAAGGCTTCTGCGGGTGGGGAGGACGTCTGAACGCTCATCCCGCTCTGGCCCAGGTGGCGCTCATGGGCGGCCGGTAACAGGCTGACTGCCTTCCCGAAGGCGACGGGGAGGCCGTAGGGGGTACAGCGCGAGGGGCATGGCTGCGGCGGCTCCGCGCGGCCCCTCGTACGGCCCCGGGCTCATTGATGAGGCTCGCTGTGGCAAACAGCACCAGTTCACAAACCACACCCAAAGCGCCAGCTCACAACAACCCCACCCAAAGCGCCAGCCCGCCACCGCAGTAGCTACACCGGCGCGCCGCTCGGAGCCCTGACAGCCCCACCGGAAGCGCTGACTCGCAGCCGTAGCAGCCCCAGCCAGGACGCCAGCCCGCCACCGCAGCAGCTCCATCGGAAGTGCCACTCGGAGCCGGAGTGGCCCCGTCGGAAGCGCCGATTCGCGGTTGTAAGAGTCCCACCGAGGCGCCGCTCTCGACGCCGCCACCTGAGACACCAGTCCGCCGCGGCTCCGGCCAGCAGCACCAACTCGCTGCAGTCTGAACGGTGGGCCAGGCTCGAACAGCCTCAGCGGGGCATCAGCTCACAACAGCGCCGTCTGAGCAGCCCCGCAGCCCCCTGCGAGGCGCCGACCCATCGACCCAGGCAGAATCCCAGGTCCACCTCAGGCACCCGCCACAGCAGCGCGCCCGAAGCGCCACCTTCCGGCGCCTGTCTGAGGGGGGGCAGTTTGCGAAGTCCGTTCGAAGTGCCCGAGCCAGCCATCCGCCCCGCTCGCGCCTCCGGCCTTGTCCCGCCCGCGCCTTGGCCTCGTCACGCGTCGGCCTGGCCTGGCCTCGCGTCGGCCCGGCCCGGCCTCGCCTCGCGTCGGCCTGGCCCGGCCCGCCTGGCTCGGCCTGGCTCGGCCTGGCTCGGCCTGGCTCGGCCTGGCTCGGTACGGCCTGGGTGTGCGGGGTGCCGTTCAGCCGGGGGGTGGGGTGGAGTGGGGGACAAGCCGGTCGGGTGGGAGATGCGGGGCTGGAGCGGCTGGTCGTCGTACGTTGGGTGCGTCACTTCCATGTATGACGCATTCGGCCGCAGGCTAAGGAGGCTGAGGGCCGTGCGCCCGGGGTGAGGGCCGGACTCGTTGTCCTCTGCGGTCTCGTCGTTCGCCGTGGTCATCGGAGGTGGGATCTAGATCTCTGGAGAGTCATGAAGAAGCCGGTGCAGTCGAGCGACGGCGTGCCCGCAGTGCAGGTGATGCTCTCACCTGCCAACGTCTGGCGCGCCGGGCTTGCCATGGCGGCCGTCGTCGCGGTGGCGTTCTTCGTCCGGTTCGTGATCACGGACGCGGGTGCGCTGATCGCCATGCTGGTGATGGCCTGGTTCCTCTCTCTGGCCATGGAGCCCGCCGTGCGGCGCATGTCGCGGCACATGCGCCGAGGCAGAGCGACGCTGCTGGTGATGACGTTGTTCATCCTGGCATTCGTGATCTTCATGGTCCTGTTCGGCAGCATGTTCGTGCAGCAGGTCGCGGTGCTGCTGAAGGCTCTGCCCGACGTCATCGCGGGCGTCGTCGAGTGGGTCAACGCCCGTCTCGGCACTCGTTATGAGATCTCCGACATTCTCAAGTCCATCAAACTCACCCCGCAGCAGGCGGCCGAGTACGCGCAGGGCGCGCTCGGCGGGGTGCTGGGGCTGCTGGGCACGGTGACCGGAACGCTGTTCAACCTGTTCACCCTGGCGCTGCTGACGTTCTACTTCTCGGCCGACGGGCCGAGGCTGCGGCGGTGGCTCGCGCAGTTGCTGCCCGGCCGGCTCCAGCAGGTCTTCATCAGCGTCTGGGACGTCTCCACGATCAAGACCGGTGGGTACGTCTCCTCCCGGCTCATCCTGGCCGCCATCAACGGCACGGCGTCGGCCCTGGTGTTCCGGCTGCTGGACATGCCCTCCTGGCTGGCGCTCGGTGCGTGGACAGGGCTGGTCGCCCAGCTCGTGCCCACCATCGGCACCTACATCTCCATCGCCCTGCCGGTGGTGGTGGGACTGGTCTCGTCACGTCCCTGGGTCGGTCTGGCCGCGCTGGCGTGGGGCGTCCTGTACCAGCAGGTGGAGAACCTGACGCTGGAGCCGAAGATCAGCTCGCGGGCGGTGGACATCCATCCCGGGGTGTCCTTCGCCGCCGTGATCGCGGGGGTGTCGCTGTTCGGCGCGATGGGCGCGCTGCTGGCCATCCCCATCGTGGCCATGCTGCTGTCGCTGATCGACACGTTCGCCACCCGTCAGGAGCTGCGGGAGGCCATGGCCGCCGAGTCGGCGCCGCCGAAGGGCGGAGGCGGAGGAACGCCCTCGAAGGACGGCCCCGGCTCGCCGCCGTCGAAGTGACGTGGACCGGAGCGGATCGACGATCGTTCCGGCAGGGCTGCCGAGCGGAGACGCCCCGGGCCCTCCGGCCGGTGTCACGTGCGGCGGTACGGGCGGTGGCCGGTCAGCCGCGGGGATAGCCGGGGATCTGGCGACGTTGGGTCGCGGTGCCGATCCAGTGGAAGAGGTCCAGCGCGACCGATACGGCGATCCAGAACCAGTCCGCGCCTCTCAGGCCGACGCCGGGCACGTACAGGATCACGTACATCAACGTGGTGAACGGCAGGAAGATCAGCCCGAGGAGAGGCCAGATCCACGTGTGGAAGGCGGCGCTGACCAGAGCGGGGCGCGCCACCCAGATGATGAAAACGGCAAGTCGCGGAAAGAGGCCCGCGAAGATCGCGAACAGACATCCCATGGCGGTCCACGTCCCTCCATCACGCCTTGCCGGAAGGTAGGCGAAGTGGATGGTCCCCGCCGCCGGGGCTGCTCATCCTCGACGTTGTGCATGGAAAGTCCCTGCTTCGATTTGCCGGCCCGGGTGCTGTCTGGGCGCACTGAGGGTTATTTCCGAAAAATGCACAGATTTGCCGGAGGGAAATCTTTGCCTTCTCGCGGTGGCCGCCCTATCGGGAACAGGGGATCAGAAGCATGGACGGCGGCTTGACAGGGCGATGCCGTCATATGCCGTGATGCGGCCGTTGCGGATCTTCCGCTGGGAGTCCCGGGTCATGTGGGGCTGTCCGCCCGGAGAGCCGGTCACGGACCTGTTCCCGGCGGCGGCCCGCACTGCTTTCCGGGGCGTCCGCAGCTGCTCGTCGATGCAACCGATCAGGAGGAACAAGCCCAATGAGCAACCTCATCGCGATCTCCTATCCCGACCTCTCCACCGCCATCGCCGTACGTGACCGCCTCACCGACCTGCAACGGCAGAACCTGATCACGATGGAGGACGTGGCCATCGTCGAACGCCGGGCCGACGGGACGATCAAGCTCCACCAGACCAGCGGTACGACGGGTATGGGTGCGGCCGGCGGAGCGCTGTGGGGTGGCCTGATCGGGATGTTGTTCTTCGTGCCGCTCTTCGGCATGGCGATGGGCGCCGCCACCGGAGCGGCCGCCGCAGCGATGACCGACGCCGGCGTCAACGACGAGTTCATGAGGGAAATCGCCGGCAAGCTGGAACCCGGCACCGCCGCGCTGTTCGTCCTGGTCGTGCAGAGTACGCCGGACAAGGTCATCCCGGAGATCCAGTCGTACGGCGGGCATGTCATCCAGACCTCGCTCAATCGTGAGGAGGAGGCGCAACTGCGCGAGATGATGGAGGGGATCGGCGCCCGGTGAACGGAACGCCGCACGCCGCCACGGATCTGCGGTGCGCCCGCCCCGCCTCGTTCCGCTTCGCCTCGCCTCGCCGCGTGAGCGCGGCGCGTTCGCTTCGTCGCGAGGGTGAGAGTTGAGCACCCTTTGTCCAGAGGTGGTCGGTCATCAGCAAGAGAGGTCGTCATGGGGAAGGTGCCCGATCCGGCCGACGGTCATCGGTCGCCGGCCGAAGGCGCCCACAGGGACTACACCGGTGCGGTCTACGGATCACTGCTCGCCGCCTCCGTGGTGGCGGGTGCCGCGTCGCTCGGCAGGTTCCCGCGTCTGGAGATGATCATCCTGCTGCTGGGGACCAGCGCGGTGTTCTGGGCCGCTCATGTCCACGCCCGCCTGTTCGGCGCCCGTGCGGTCTTCCAGAGCATGAGCGTGGCTGACATCCGCCGGGCCTGCGCCGAGGAGTGGCCGATCGTCACGGCGGCCGTTCCGCCGGCCGTCGCCGTGGCCGTCGGGCCGTTGCTGGGCCTCGAACCGCAGGGCACCGCCTGGCTGGCCCTCGGGGTCGCGGTGGCCGGGCAGGTCGGCTGGTCGGCCGCGGCGGCCGTGGGGATCGGCGCCTCCTCTCGCATGGTGCTGGTCACGAGCGTGATCAATCTGCTGCTCGGGCTGGTGATCGTGGTGCTGAAGGCCGCGTTCCACCATTGACCGGACGCCCGCCGGGACGGCCGCTCCGACCGCAGAGGCGGCCGGTCATCCGTGGCGACGGCCGCCATGGAGCCGGCCGCCATGGAATCGGCCGCCACGGAGGCGGGCACCACGGAGGTGGCGAGCATCATGCCGGATTCACATCGAGGTGGTCATGCGCAGGTGGATGATGTGCCGCAGCGATCCCGTCCTTGAAGGGGCCGGCGCCGGTTCGTACGGCGAAGGCGCCGCGCTCCTCGCCACCGATCAGGCTCAGCGAGCGCGACGGCGGGGCGAAGGCGCCGCCCCCGTCGCCACCGATCAAGCTCAGCGAGCGCGACGGCGGGGTGGACCGTGACCGGCCCCGCAGCCCCCGGGAGCTCGGCCGCCTTCGCGAAGAGCCCGCTGACCCCGCTGGCCCTCGCCCAGTTCATCTGCAGCTTCGCCGGCTCGAACATGAACGTGATGATCAACGACATCGGCCGGGACCTGAACACCACGGTGAAGGGCGTGCAGAGCACGATCACGCTCTTCCTGTTGATCATGGCCGTGCTGATGATCCCGTGCAGCAAGCTGACTGATCGCTGGGGACGCAAGAAGTGTTTCCTCGCGGGCCTCACCCTGTACGGGATCGGCGCTCTGACCAGCGCGTTCTCGCCCAGCCTCGCGGTGCTGATCCTCGGCAACTCGGTTCTCGAAGGGGTGGGGACCGCGTTGCTGATCCCGCCCGTCTACATTCTCGCGACGATGGCCTTCGACGATCTGCGGTCGCGGGCCCGCGCCTTCGGCCTGATCAGCGGACTGGGCGGTGTCGGCGCGGCCGCGGGCCCGCTGATCGGCGGTTTCATCGCGACGGCGATCACCTGGCGTGCCGCGTTCGTCTTCCAGGCGGTGGTGGTCACGGTGATCGTCTTTCTCAGCCGCCGGATCGCCGACCCGGTGCCGCCGGATCCGACCCGGCCCTTCGACACCGCCGGCGCGGTCCTGTCGGCCGTCGGCATGTTCTTCGTGGTGTTCGGGATCCTCCAGGCCGGCAAGAACGCCCTGCTGATGACGGCGTTCCTCGTCGTCGGAGTGGGCTTCCTGATCTGGTTCTTCCTGCACATCCGGGCCCGGGAACGCGCCGGGAAGGAGCCGTTGCTCACGACGCGCCTGTTCCGGAACCGTACGTCCGATCTCGGCCTCGTCACCCAGAACATGCAGTGGCTGGTGCTCATGGGGACGTCCTTCGTGGTCGCGGTCTTCCTGCAGAAGGTCCGCGGGTACAACGCCATCCAGACGGGTGTCGTCTTCACCGCGGCGACCGCGGGGATCCTGGTGAGCTCCCTGGCGGCGGAGCGGCTCACCAAGAAGCACGCCCAGAAGAACCTGATCTCAGCGGGTTTCGCCATGACCGTGGCCGGGATCGTCGTCCTGCTCGCCCTGGTGGAAGCGTCGTCGCGGGTCGTCGCCTTCGTGCCGGGGCTGTTGCTGATCGGGCTGGGCGTGGGCGTGATGCTCACGCCGTCGGTCAACGTCGTGCAGTCCAGTTTTCCCGAGGAACAGCAGGGCGAGATCTCCGGATTGTCGCGCAGCGTGTCCAATCTCGGCTCGTCGTTCGGCACGGCGATCGCCGGCACGATCCTCATCTCCGGGCTGGCCGAAGGGAACCGGTCCTATGCCCTCGCCATGATCGCTCTTGCGATCTTCGCCCTGGTGGGCCTGGCCGCCGCGATCCGGCTCCCCGCCGACCCCCGGTGACGCCGATCCCAAGGTGACGCCGTGACGCCGTGACGCTGTGCGCGGTCTACCAGGCGCCCGGTTCGGCACGGTCGAGTTGTTCGTCGAGGGCGACGGCCGCGGCGATGAGCGCCAGATGGGTGAACGCCTGCGGGAAGTTGCCGAGCTGCGCGCCTGACGGGCCGATCTCCTCGGCGAACAGGCCGACGTGGTTGGCGTAGGTGAGCATCTTGTCGAAGGCGTAACGGGCCTGCTGCAGCCGTCCGGCGCGGGCCAGGGCCTCGACGTAGAGGAAGCTGCACAGGTTGAACGTCCCCTCCGACCCGCGCAGGCCGTCGGGGGAGGCGGCGGGGTCGTAGCGGTAGACGAGGCTGTCGCTGACCAGCTCCTGGTCGATGGCGTCCAGGGTGCTCAGCCAGGCCGGGTCGCGGGGGGAGATGAACCCGACCCGGGGCATGAGCAGCAGCGAGGCGTCCAGCACGTCGGTGCTGTAGTGCTGGACGAAGGCCTGCCGGTCAGGGCTCCAGCCGCGGTCCATGATCTGGTTGAAGACGGCGTCCCGGACACTCATCCAGCGCACGAGGTCAGCCGGACGCGAGTGGGTGGTGGCCATCCGGATGCCGCGATCGAAGGCGACCCAGGTCATCAGCCGGCTGTAGGTGAACTCCTGACGCCCGCCACGGGTCTCCCAGATGCCCTCGTCGGGACGGTCCCAGGTGTCGGCCAGCCAGTCGAGCAGCTCGGCGAAGGACCGCCAGCCGCGGATGCCGCCGATCTCCTGGGCCTGGGCCAGGGCGTCGGCGACTTCACCGTAGATGTCGAGCTGGAGCTGATCGGAGGCGGCGTTTCCGGCCCGTACCGGCCGGGAGTGCCGGTATCCCTCCAGGTGGTCGAGCACTTCCTCGGTCAGATGGGGATCCCCGTCGATCCGGTACATGATCTGCAGCGGCTCACCGGAGGCGCGGCCGGCGAGGAGCCGTTCATGCAGCCACGTACGGAACGCCTGGGCCTCCTCGACGAAGCCGAGGCCGATCAGGGCCCGGACGGACAGGGAGGCGTCGCGGACCCAGGTGTAGCGGTAGTCCCAGTTGCGTTCGCCGCCGATCTGCTCCGGCAGCCCCATCGTGGCGGCGGCGATCGGGGCGCCGGTGGGCGCGTACGTGAGGAGTTTGAGAGTGATCGCCGACCGGTTCACCATGTCACGCCAGCGACCCCGGTACCGGGACGCGCGCAGCCAACCGTGCCAGAAGGCGCGGCAGGCCTCGAAGCTGTCGCGGATCCCGTCGGCGGTCACGGGCGGCACGGCCTGGTCGTCGCCGCTGCAGCTGGTCAGGACGATCGCCGCCGTCTGGCCGGCCTGGAGGGTGAAGTCCGCGACGATGTCCTCACCGTCCGGGCGCAGGGCGACAGGGCCGGCGGCCTGCAGGTGGAGGTTCGTGCCGGGGCCCTGGAAGACCGCCGATCCGGCGTCGCCGAGCGCGAGGGTGTGCGGTGCCCGCCCGTAGTCGAAGCGGGGACGGCAGGCGAAGACGAAGGGCAGGCTCCCGCGGACCACCCGGACGAACCGCACCAGGCGGTGCCGGCCGGAAGGGGTGCTGGAGGTGTTCGGCTCCATGAAGTCGGCGACCTCGCCGACGCCGCCGGAGGCCATGAACCGGGTGACGAGGACGGCGGTGTCGGGCAGGTAGAGCTGCCGCACGGCCGCCTCGTCGCTGCCCTCCAGGTCGGCGGCCAGCCGGCAGTGGCCTCCGCGCTCGCTGTCGAGGATGGACGCGAAGAGGCTCGGGGAGTCGAACCGGGGCGTGCACCACCAGTCGATGGTGCCGTCGCTGGAGACGAGCGCGGCGGTCTGCAGGTCTCCGATCATGCCGTGGTCCGCGATCTGCGGGTAGCCGTTCATCGATGCCTCCGTTGTTCGCCGGACATACCGGACGACTGCCTCCGGACGTGTCGACTTAGCGACCGTCACCGGGGGGACGGAGCAGCCTTTTCAGGCTAACTCCTGGTATCGCAGGAAGTCATCCAGGGTGACGAGCGCGCGCCTCGGCCCGGCGATTCGCCGGAGGGCATCCAGGGGGTGGTTTCCTGGTGCGGTGCGTGAACACCGCTCGTGGGGAGCCCCCGCCCTGCTGTCCGTGCCGGGCGTGTCGCGCTGGTGGGTCGCGCGCTGGTGGGTCGCGCGGTGGCTGCGCCGCGTCGTGGCGGGGGGCGTGGTGCCGGTGGTGCTTCTCGCCGGTGGGTGTGGCCGTCCGGAGGAGCGGGTGGTGCGGGGGCTCGGCTGGTCCGACTGTGGGGACGGCTTCGAGTGCGGGACGTTGCGGGTGCCGCTCGACCACGACCGTCCCGACGGTGAGCGGCTTGAGCTGGCGGTCGTCCGGCTGCCCGCGACGGGCGACCGGATCGGCTCGCTGGTGCTGAACCCGGGTGGGCCGGGGGCGTCCGGGGTCGAGTACGCCAGGGCCGCCCGGCTGGTGGTGGGCGAGAAGGTGCGGGAGCGGTTCGACGTCGTCGGGTTCGATCCGCGCGGGGTCGGCCGGTCGGCGCCGGTCGAGTGTCTCGACGACGAGGCTCTCGACGCGTTCGTCGCCATGGACACCACCCCCGACACCCTTGAGGAGCGAGGTGCGCTGGAGGCTGCGGCGCGGCGGTTCGCGGACGGCTGCCGGAAGCACTCGGGCCGGCTCCTGCCCCACCTGGGCACCATGGACGTGGCCCGCGACCTGGACCTGCTGCGCCAATCCCTCGGCGACCAGAAGCTGACCTATCTCGGCAAGTCGTACGGGACCTTTCTCGGGGCCGTCTATGCCGACCTGTTCCCCGGCAAGGTGCGCGCGCTCGCGCTGGACGGCGCCCTCGACCCGGCCGACTCGCGGATGCTGGTCAACACCGAGCAGGCCGTGGGGTTCGAGGAGGCGCTGCGCGCGTACGTCGAGGACTGCCTGGGCGACCGCGACTGCCCGTTCGCCGGCCGGCCGGCCGAAGAGGCGACGGACGAGGTCGGGGCCCTGATCCGCCGCGCGGACACCCAGCCCCTGGAAGGCGGCGGCCGGCGGGTCACCGAGGCGCTGGCCACCCTCGGCGCGCTGACGCCGCTCTACGACCGTGCCTCCTGGCCGGAACTGACCGAGGCGCTACGCCGGGCGCTGAACGGCGACGGCTCACTCCTGCTGCGCAACGCCGACCAGCTCGCCGGCAGGCAGGACGACGGCACCTACTCCAACCAGCTGGCGGCCAATCTGGCGGTGAACTGCGTCGACGGCCCGTATCCGGCGACGGCCGCGGCGTTCGCGGAGGATGCGGCGCAGGCGTCCAGGAAGGCGCCCCGGTTCGGGGCGTACATCGTGTGGTCGTCCCTGCCGTGTGCGTTCTGGCCGGCTCGGCCCACCTTCTCGCCGCACCGCCTGACCGCCGCCGGGGCTCCTCCGATCCTGGTCGTCGGCACGAAACGGGACCCGGCGACGCCGTACGGGTGGGCTCGGGCGCTGGCGGGTGAGCTGCGGTCCGGCGTGCTGCTGACCTACGACGGCGACGGGCACACCGCGTACGGAAACGGCTCTTCGTGTGTGGACGACGCCGTGGACCGGTATCTCGTGGAGGGGGTGCCGCCGAAGGACGGCACGATCTGTCCGGGCATCCGGTGATCGGGAGGAGCAAGAACCCTTAGATCTCCTGTAGACTCTTCCAAGCCGTACAGGCACGCCGCCTTAGCTCAGTCGGCCAGAGCACTTCACTCGTAATGAAGGGGTCTGGGGTTCGAATCCCCAAGGCGGCTCCAGTTCGAAGGCCCTCCCGGTTCGTCCAGGAGGGCCTTTTGCGTGGGCGTACAGCGGCCGGCCGAACTGACCGCCTCGGCGCACGGGGTGCCGGCCGGTTGACGGGGCCGCGGTGCCGATGCACTCTGTGAGCGCGGGGAGTACCCCTTCGCGGCGGCCTCGTCATCACGGCACAGTACACACAGGGAAGCCCTGGAAGCCCTGTCTGTACTCCCGGGGCCGTCGGTCCGCCTGAGCGGGCGGGGGAGACCTCGGGAGATGGAACGCGCCCACCGTCGTCCGGACGGTCATGATCGAACGGCGTTCCTTGAGACAACCGAATGGGATGACGAAATCCCATCTGAGACCCGCCAGGTGAGGGGAACTCGGCTTGCCAGTGTGCCACTGGTCGAGCTGAGCCCCCGCTTGCTCGACCCGAGCAGGCGGAGGAGTGCGGGTCATGCAGTTGTCGGTGTTCGTGATCGCGGCCGTTGTCGCGCTCGCGATTCCCGCCGTGGCGATGACGGTTGTGGCGATCGTCGCGCTCCGCGGCACGCGGCCGGATGAGCGGCCTGAGATCCTGCGTGCCCTCGCGGTCCTGGCGCGGGCGAATCGCGGCTCGATCTCCGAATTGGCGCAACGCAGGCGACTGCCGTCCTCCCGGGCTGCGGAGAGTGCCGGGCGGGAGCGGGCGTAGTGGCCGGTGTGCGCGGGTGGGGTCACTGTGTGTGCCGGGAGGAGGGAAGGGGACTGTAAACAGAAGGTGATTGATCGAACACCCTGAGTTGCGACATGGTGCATGAGCCCTGTTCAACGCACCCCCGGAGGGACACTCATGCTGGTTCGTCGCCTTCTGTCTGGAGCCGTCCTCGTCGTCACCGTCAGTGCGGGTCTCGTTCTGCCCGCCGCGGCTTCCGCTCCGAACCCGATGTGCATCGACGTCACCAACGACCGTGGCAACGGGGTCCGGATCTACCAGTGGGAGTGTCAGAGCGGCAACAACAATCAGAAGTTCGTGATCGACGCGGGTCAGATCAA
>NZ_JBSFGJ010000018.1:0-29991 GCF_053596515.1 Nonomuraea sp. NPDC001684 | reverse complement strand
AAGATCAAGGACACTCTGGGGACGTCGCGGCCGATGTGTGTGGACGTCACCAACGACCGCGGTAACGGGGTCCGGATCTACCAGTGGGAGTGTCAGGCCGACAACAACAATCAGAAGTTCGTGATCGACGCGGGTCAGATCAAGATCAAGGACACTCTGGGGACGTCGCGGCCGATGTGTGTGGACGTCACCAACGACCGCGGTAACGGGGTCCGGATCTACCAGTGGGAGTGTCAGAGCGGCAACAACAACCAGAGGTTCGTGATCGACGGGGGTCAGATCAAGATCAAGGACACTCTGGTCTGAGCCGGCGGGTCGGTGGCGGGGGCTGGTCCGCGGTGAGCGGACCGGCCCCCGCCGTCCTTGTGCCGGACGCAGGACGCCGGACGCCGGACTGGTGACGGGGGCAGAGGTCAGGTGGTGAAGTCCCGGACGAGGGTGACGAAGTCGTCGGGGCGTTCGACGCTGGAGACGTGGCCGGCGTCGAGTTCGAGGTAGGAGCTGCCGGGGATGGCGGCGTGGAGCTCGCGGGAGTTCTCCACCGGGATCAGGCCGTCGCGGGCGGCGCCGACGACCAGCGTGGGGGCCGTGATGCCGGGCAGCAGGTGGCGGAGGTCGACGCGGCGGCCGAGGTCGATCTGGCGCAGGCGGTTGGGGTGCGGCCGGAAGTACGTCGCCCGGCTCTCCAGGTCCTCGGGGCCGAGGGAGTTGAGGTAGCGGCGGCTGAAGGCGGTCAGCATGGAGAAACGGGCGAAGGCGTCCGGGGTGCCGGCCAGGCCGAGCCAGGTCTGCAGGGCGGTGCGCAGGTAGGCGTCCTCGGTGTGGGCCCAGCCGGAGACCGGGATCAGGCGGCGGACGAGTTCGGGGCGGGTGGCGGCGAGGGACAGGGCGACCACCGCGCCCAAGGAGAACCCGAGCAGGTCCACGGGGGCCTTGCCGGAGTCCTCGATGACGGCCGCGAGCTGCTCGGTCAGGCCCTCGACGGTCAGGGGGGCGCCGTCGTCCTCGACGAGGTCGCTGCCGCCGAGGTCGGGCAGGATCACGGTGTTGCGGTCGGCGAAGCGCTCGGCGACGCCGTCCCAGGTCGACGAGCCCGGGCCGGTGCCGTGCAGGAGCACCAGGCCGGGGCCGTCGCCGACGGTGCGGTAGGCGACGCGGGTCCCGGAGACGGTCAGGTGTCGGGTCATGGGCGCCACCGTGCCAGCCGGCGTCGCGGATGAGGAGCGGACCGGATTCCCTAGGACAGACAGTCCTGGACTGCGATATTTCGCGGTATTGCAGGATGGGCTCATGGATCGTGCGGAGCTTGCTGACTTCCTACGCCGCTCGCGGGAGCGGCTGCTGCCCGGCGAGGTGGGGCTGCCGTCGGGGCCGCGTCGCCGTACTCCGGGGCTGAGGAGGGAGGAGGTGGCGCAGCTCGCGGGCATGTCGGCGGACTACCTGATGCGGTTGGAGCAGGCGCGCAGCCCGCAGCCGTCCACCCAGCTGCTGGGCGCGCTGGCGCGGGCGCTGCGGCTGACCAGCGACGAACGCGACCACCTCTACCTGCTGGCCGGGCACCGGCCGCCGGCCGGCCCGCGCGCGGGCGAGCACGTCAAGCCGAGCCTGCTCTACCTGCTCGACCGCCTCGTCGGCACGCCCGCGCAGGTGCTCAGCGACCTGGGTGACGTGCTGGCGCAGAACGCCATGGCCGAGTCCCTGTTCGGGTGCGGCTGCACGGTCGAGGAGCCCGATCGCAACATCGTGTGGCGCTGGTTCACCGACCCGTTCAGGCGCGAGGCCTACCCGGAGGAGGAGCACGCCGAGCGCTCCCGCGTGCACGTGGCCGACCTGCGCGCGGCGGTGGTCCGCCGGGGCAACGACGAGCCGGCCCGCGCCCTGGTCGAGCGCCTGCATCGGGCCAGCCCGGAGTTCGTCTCGTTGTGGGAACGGCACGAGGTCGCGGTACGCCGGGGCAGCCGCATGCGGGTCCGGCATCCGGCCATCGGCGCGATGGAGTTCGACTACGAGGTGCTGCTGGCCCCGGCCGAGGACCAGCGGCTGCTGATCTTCACGCCGCCGCCCGGGTCGAAGACGTTCGAGGCGCTGGAGCTGCTGCGGGTGGTGGGGCCGGAGACCGTGCACCGGAGCCACCGGTAGCCGTACGGGAGACGCCGCGTCAGCGGGCGCGTCAGGACGGCGACGGTCCCGTGTCAGCGCGGCCGGGGATGGTTGAACCATCACCGGTTCGGGGAATCGGCCCGAAGGCTCTGAAAGGCGTACGAATCATGACGAACGACAGCGTTTCCGTGGACAACATGGCCGAGCGCCCGGAGCTGCAGAAGATCCTCCAGGAGATCGTGGACGCCGGTTTCGTCGGCGTGCAGATGCGGGTGAACGACGAGCGGGGCGAGTGGGTCGGCACCGCCGGGGTGCGCGAGCTGGGCGGCCTCGCCGAGCCGCCGGCGGACGGTCGGTTCCGGGTCGGCAGCGTCACCAAGACCTTCACCGCGGCCCTGGTCCTGAGCCTGGTGGCCGACGGCGTGCTCGGCCTGGACGATGTCGTGGACGACCACCTGCCCGAGTTCGGGCTGGACCGGCGGATCACCGTACGGATGTTGCTCCAGCACACCAGCGGCGTGTTCAACTTCACCGGCGAGTACTACGAGGACGGCACCGTCGTGCCGGGGATCGTCTGGTCGGGCAAGGAGTGGGTGGAGAACCGCTTCAAGACCTACCAGCCGCAGGAGCTGGTACGGCTCGCGCTGTCCAAGCCCGCCCGCTTCGAGCCGGGGGCGGACTGGAGCTACTCCAACACCAACTACGTCCTGGCCAGGCTGCTGATCGAGAAGGTCACCGGCCGCCCGCTGGCCGAGGAGATGCGGCTGCGCGTCCTGGACCCGCTCGGGCTGCCGGACACCGTCGTGCCGGACACCGACACGGAGATCGCCGGGCCGCACGCCCACGCCTACTACCGCTACGAGGAGGACGGCCAGGAAAGGACGGTCGACGTCACCCGTCAGAACCCCTCCTGGATCTCCACCGGCGGCGACATGATCTCGACCACCCGCGACCTGCACACGTTCATCTCCGGGCTGATGGGCGGCCGGCTCCTGCCGTCCTCGCTGCTGGACGAGATGCGCGCCGCGCATCCCAAGGTCGGCTACGGCCTGGGGGTGTTCGTGCAGGACGCGGACCCCGACACCGGCACCCTCATCACGCACAACGGCGGCATCTCGGGCTCGGCGGCGCTGATGTACAGCACGCCCGACGGCCGCAGGACCCTGACCGCCTCGGTGACCTACGTGGACGACGCCGCGATGTCCCAGGCGGCGGCGTTCCAGGAGGTCGTGCAGCGGCTGGTCAAGGAGGTCTTCGGCCAGGCGGCCTCCTAGGGGCCGGGCGGACGGCGAGCGGCCCGGCGCCGGTCCGCCGCGCCGGTCGGGCCGGACGGCGAGCGGCCCCGTGCCGGGCCGCCGCGCCGGCGGTTCGCCGCCTTGACAGGGGCCCTTGCGCGCCAGGGGGAAATCGTCTAACTCTTAGGAAGGTTTCCTTTTTAAATGGAAGGCGCGCAGAGTGGCCGCTACCCCCCGATCCGGCGCCCTGAAGCTCGTCCTGGCGGCTCTGTGCCTCCTGCTGGCCACCGCCTGCGGCGCGGCCGGGGCCCAGGCTCCTCCGGTGAACGCCCAGGACGTGATGTTCGTGCAGATGATGGTGCAGCACCACCGTCAGGGCATCGAGATCGCCAAGCTCGGCAGTCAACGGGCCACCAATGACCAGCTCCGGATCCTGGTGGCCGCCGTGGCCAGCACGCAGCAGGACGAGGTCGAGATGATGCTGCGCTGGCTGTACGCCTGGGAGCAGCCGCTCACCGCCGCCTCCGGCGCCCATGACCATCACGGCGGCATGCCGGAGACCGACCGCAAGCAGATCAGGGCGCTGAAGAAGTCGAAGTCCTTCGAGCACGACCTGATGACCCTGCTGATCGCGCACCAGGGCGACGCCATCAAGATGGCGGACGCCGAGGTCGCCTCCGGCGCGGACCCGGAGGTCAAGGAGTGGGCGGGGCAGGTGCAGGCGTCCCGCAAGGCGCAGATCGACCTGATGAAGGACCTGCTCAAGCGCTGATCGGGGAAGATCCCCGGTCGGCGTAGACGTGCGTCGGATTAAGTGATTAGATCACTTGATATGTCCGAGGTTGCGCGGCCGACGCTTTCCGACGCTCTGACCGAGCGCATGCTGGAGCTCATCCGTAGTGGAGGGCACCGGCCGGGCGACAGGCTGCCCTCCACCAGGGAGCTCTCCCAGCGTTTCGCCGTCACCACCCCGACGCTGCGCGAAGCGCTGCGCAGGCTGGAGGCCACCGGAGCCATCGAGCTGCGGCACGGCTCGGGCATCTACGTCGGCGCCGACATCGAGCGGCTCGTGCTGCCCAACCCCAACATGCGCGAGATGCACGCCGCCCAGCTCCTCGAACTGCTCGGCGCGCGGATCGTGATCGAGCCGCCGCTGGCCGCCATGGCCGCCGAGCACGCCGAGGGCGCGGAGCTGGCCGCGCTCAAGCGGGTGCTCGACCAGGCCGGCCGGCACCTGCGCGGCGAGGACGCCGAGCTGCACGAGGCCAACATGTCCTTCCACCGGGCGACCGCGCGGATGGCGGGCAACAGCGTGCTGCACGAGGTCGTCGACTCGCTGCTCACCGTCCACGGGCCGGAGCAGCGGGAGATCCTGCAGATCTTCGACGACCGGCGCCGCGACTACGAGGAGCACCTGGCCATCCTGGAGGCCATCGAAGCGCGTGACGCCGCCGAGGCGCAGGCGCGCATGCGGGCCCATCTGGTCGACGTCCGGACCGTCGTCGAACAGAGGTTGCCACCCAGATAGAGCAAGTCCCCCCGAAAGAGCAAGGAGGCCGGCCATGTTCCGGTCACGTGTGGCCACGCTCGGCGTGGCGGCGCTGGTCCTGACCGCCTGCGGCGGCAACAGCGCCGAGGCGCCGAAGAAGAAGACCGAACTGACGCTCTACAACGACAAGGGCGCCTGGACGAAATACTTCGACGAGATGGGCGCGCTGTCCAAGCAGCAGATCGGCCTGGGCATGAAGCCGACGGGATACACCGACTCCGCCCAGTACCAGGCCTTCATCAAGGCGTCGTTCCGCACGGACGTGAAGCCCGACCTGTTCACCTGGCAGACCGGGGGGATGCTGGCGGAGATCGTCAAGCAGAAGCAGGTGGCCGACACGACGGCCGTCTGGCAGGAGGCGATCAAGGCGGGTGACCTGTCGCAGGACCTCGCCCCGTACTACACCATCGGCGGCAAGCAGTACTGCGTGCCGATGAACGTCGCCTATTGGGGCATGTTCTACAACAAGAAGATCTTCGACAAGTACGGCCTGAAGCCCCCGCAGACGTGGGACGAGCTGGTCCAGGCCGCCGAGACCCTGAAGAAGAACGGCGTCAAGGCCTTCTATCACACCAGCGTGCTGTTCTCCTTCGTCTGGTTCGAGCAGCTCCTGGCCGGCTCCGACCCCGACCTGTACGACCGGCTGTCCACGGGCCAGGCCAAGTACACCGACCCGGGTGTGGTGCAGGTGATGGAGAAGTGGAAGTCGCTCATCGACGCCGGATATTTCATGAACCCGGGTGACAAGACCGACCCCGGGGACGTCATGAAGACCGGCAAGGCGGCGATGGTCTCCTTCGGCACCTGGTTCAGCACCAGCATGACCCAGCGCGACCTGAAGTCCGGCACCGACTACGGATTCTTCGTCATCCCCAACGTGAACCCCGCGCTGCCGAAGACCTCGATGATCTTCGAGAGCGGGCCGCTGTGCTCGCTCGCCAAGGGCGCCGACCCCGACTCCAGCATGAAGTACCTCAAGTGGTGGACCACCGCCGACGCCCAGAAGAAGTGGGCCACCACCAGGGGCGACGTGAGCGCCAACCCGAAGGTCGAGATCGCCGACGAAGCGCTCGGCGCGGTCACCAAGGACGCGGGCGGCGGCAAGTACCGCCTGGTCAACCGCTACTTCGAGGCCACGCCGCCGCCGGTGCTGACCGCCGCTCTCGACGGCTTCGGCAAGTTCGTCACCGAGCCCGGCACGTACAAGGAAGTGCTGGACAGCATCCAGAAGGCCGCCGACGAGTACTGGGCCACGCATCAGTGATGAGCGCCCGGACCCCGATGCTGGGCCGGTTCAGGCACGGTTACGTGGCGCCCGCGGCCGTGCTGGTCGCGGGGCTGCTCTACGCGCCGTTCCTGTGGACGGCCTACCTGAGCCTCACCCGCTACGACGGCCTGGAGCCCCCGGCGTGGGTCGGCGTGCACAACTTCGTCAAGCTGCTGGACGACCCCGCGCTGCTCACCTCGACCCGCAATACGCTCATCTGGGTGGCCGGCACGATGGTGCTGCCGGTCGGGCTCGGCCTGCTGGTCGCGGTGCTGTCCTACGACATCAAGGGCGGCGCCTGGTACCGGGTGCCGTTCATGTTGCCGTACGCGCTGAGCGGCGCGGGCCTGGCCATGGTGTGGAGCCCGGTGTTGTCCCACGACGGCATCGCCAACCGGCTGCTCGGCGTGGACACCGCGTTCCTCCAGGTCGCGCCGGACAACACGCTGGCCATGCTGCTGGTGTGGACCTGGCAGCAGCTCGGCGTGAACACGCTGCTGTTCGTCGTGGGCCTGCAGTCCATCCCCAAGGAGCCCATCGAGGCCGCCCGCCTGGACGGCGCCTCCGGCTGGCGGCTGTTCCGGCACGTGATCTGGCCGCTGATGCGCCCGCTGACCGCGGTCGTGGTCGGGCTGGCCCTGGTGGCGAGCCTGAAGACGTTCGACATCGTGTGGGTGCTGACACAGGGCGGCCCGGGACGCAACTCCGAGACGCTGGCGGTGACCATGTACCGCGACACGTTCGTGGCCAGTGACTACGGCTACGGCTCGGCGGTCGCGGTGCTGCTCACCGTGGTCACCGGGCTGGCCTCCTACCTCTACCTGAGGAGGCAGGTGCGATGATCCGGCGCATCGTGCTCATCGTGCTCGGGCTGATCTGGCTCGGCCCGACCTACCTGCTCGTCGTCAACGCCTCCAGGCCGGCGGCCTCGTACGACCCGGGCAGCGCGTGGGCGCCGTCCGGCGACTTCGCGCTGCTGGACAACTTCGGCCGCGCCCTGGACAGCGCCGACCTGACCGGCAGCCTGGCCAGCACCGCGCTCTACGCGGTCGTCTCGCCGCTGCTCGGCGTGGTGATCGGGGCGCTGGCCGGCTACACGATCGTGGTGCTGCGGCTGCGCCACGGGTTCTGGTGGTTCCTGCTGATCTTCGGCGGCACCGTGTTCCCGTCGCAGATGCTGCTCGTGCCGCTGTTCGTCGGCTACAGCGACGCCGGCCTGTACGACAGCAGGCTCGGCATGATCCTGATCTACACCGCCATCAACGTGCCGCTGGCCGCGTTCGTGCTGCGCAACTTCTACACGGGGGTCGCGTTCTCGATCTTCGAGGCGGCCCGCATGGACGGCGCGTCCACGTGGCGCATCTTCTGGCGCATCTACCTGCCGATCTCGCTCAGCGCGCTGACGGCGGTGTTCATCCTGGAGTTCACCTTCATCTGGAACGACCTCATCTTCGGCCTGACGCTGACCCAGACCGAGAGCGTACGGCCGGTCATGACCGCCCTGGCCGGGCTGATGACCGACGTCTACGCCGGCACCCCGGTCCCCGTCGGCCTGGCGGCGGGCCTGGTGGTCTCGCTGCCGACGGTCGTGCTGTTCCTGGCCACCCAGCGCCTCTTCGCACGGGGCCTGTCCCTAGGGAGTGTTTAGATGACGAGCCGGTTGCTGCAGCGGAGCCTGGGTAGCCCCGACTACGACGGGATCAGGCAGGCGCTGCGCAACGACACCTCGACCCCGGTGATCAGCGCGCGCGGGCTGGAGGTGCGGGTCGCGGTGCTGCCGCTGTTCACGCACGACGGCCGCCAGGCGGTCAGGGTGTCGAGCACGCAACCCCTGACCCACGTGCTGGTGGGCGTCGACAGCGCCTCCGGCACGGACGTGACGCTGCTGGTGCCCGAGGTGGACGCGCCGCGCACGCTCACCCTGGAGTGCCGCGACGACGCCGGCGTGGTCGGCAGCGCGCAGGTCACGGTCACCCCGCAGCGCAAGTGGAGCGTGTTCGTCGTGCACCACTCGCACCTGGACATCGGCTACACCGACCCCCAGGGCACGGTGCTCCGCCACCACCTCGACTACCTCGACGCGGCCGTGCGGCTGGCCGAGGAGACCGCCTCCTGGCCGGACGACGCCAAGTTCCGCTGGACGGTCGAGTCGTCGATGCCCGCGCTCAAATGGCTCGACGCCCGGCCGGCCGGGCAGGTCGAGTCGTTCGCCGCGCTGGCCAGGGCGGGCGTGATCGAGGTGACCGCGCTGCCGTTCCAGCTGCACACCGAGGCGTGCTCGACCGAGGAGCTCTACCGCCAGCTCCGCTTCACCGCCCAGCTCCAGGACCGGTACGGCTTCGCCACCAGGTCCGCCATGCACACCGACGTGCCGGGCGCGGTCGTCGGCCTGGTGGACGCGCTCAACGCCTCAGGCGTGCGTTACCTGGCCGCCGCGCACAACTGGGCCGGGCGGTCGGTGCCGTACCTGCACGGCGGCGACAAGCTGACCAGGCCGTTCCGGTGGCGGGCGCCGAGCGGGAACGAGCTGCTCGTGTGGTTCACCGACACGCCGCACGGGATGGCGTACATGGAGGGCAACACGGTCGGGCTGACCGACTCCTACGAGCTGGCCGACGACCTGCTGCCGCGCTACCTGTCGGCGCTGGCCACGCGGGGCTACCCGTACGGGCCGGGGACGTTCGGGTGGCAGGGGCCGGACGCGCCGCGCGAGCCGTACGAGCTGGACGTGCTGCACCTGCGGGTGCAGGGCGCGCACGCCGACAACGCCGGGCCGTCGATCGTGCCCGCCTCCATCGCCCGCCGGTGGAACGAGACGTGGGCATGGCCGCGCCTGCGCTCGGCGGTCAACAGCGACTTCTTCGAGCACGTCGAGGAGCGCTACCACGACCGCCTGGCCGTGCACGAGGGCGACTGGACCGACTGGTGGGCCGACGGGCTCGGCTCGGGCGCCCGCCCGCTCGGCTACGTGCGCCGCGCCCAGTCGGCCCTGCGCGTCGCCGAGACCCTGCACACGATCGCCGGCACGGACGCCACGGACGAGATCGACGCGGCCTACGACAAGGTCGCCCTGTTCAACGAGCACACCTGGGGCGCGGCCAACCCGTGGGAGGACGCCGAGGAGGCGGGCGACTCCGGCGGCCTGCAGTGGACCCGCAAGTCGTCGGGCGCCTACCAGGCCCAGGACGACGCCTCCGACCTGCTGCACGCCGCCACCCGCCGCTTCGCCGCCGCCCTCTCCTCCCCGGACGGGAAAGACACCGCCCTGTCGGACGCGGAAGGCGCTCTGGCCGCCTTCGCCGTGTTCAACCCCGGCACCAGGGCGCGCACCGACGTGGTGCGCGCGTTCCTGCCGCGCGACGTGGTGGCCGTGGACGTGCCGATCGCGCTGGTCGACGCCCGGACCGGCGAGACCGTGCCGCACCACGAGGAGTACGTCGACCCCGACGACTGGCCGACCCGCCCGATCGGCCGGCACGTGCACGCGGTCGTGCCGGACGTCCCCGGCTTCGGCTACGCGCGGCTGGACGTCGTCCGCGGGCCGGGCCAGGCCCCCGAGCCGGTCGAGCCGGATCTGGACGGCGTGATCGAGAACGAGTTCTACCGGGTCGCCTACGACGTCCGCGAGGGCCACATCAACTCGATCTTCGACAAGTCCGCCGGCCGCGAGCTGGTCAACGGCGACGCAGCCGCCGGCTTCGGCCAGTACGTCTACGACCGCTACGCCACCGCCCCGCACTTCAACCACCTGTCGGGCCACGTCGGGGCGCACGACAGGACGCTCCTCGGCGACCGGGCCGTCGCCCGCAACGCGACGATCGTCAGGGCCCTGCGCACGGCGGTCGGCGAGAAGCTGGTCGTCGAGCTCCACGGCAAGGGCGTCGACTGGCTGCGCACCACGATCGAGCTGCACCGGGGCGTCCCCAGGCTCGACCTGACCTACCAGCTCGCCAAGCAGGGCACCCCGGCCAAGGAGGCGGTGTTCCTGGCGTTCCCGTTCGCGACCGGCCCGGCCACGGCCTGGGAGCTGACCGGCGGGGTCGGCGGCCCCGGCGTGCCGCGCGTGCCCGGCTCGGCCGAGTACATGTTGCCGATCAGGCACTGGATCGCCTTCGAGGACCCCGAGCTGACCGTCGCCTGGGCCACCCTGGAAGCGCCGCTGGTGCAGCTCGGCACCATCCACATGCCGTACGCGCCGTTCCCGCCCACGCTCGACCAGGAGGACGGCACGGTCTACTCCTGGGCGCTCAACAACATCTGGGACACCAACTTCCCGGCCCAGCAGCAGGGCGAGACCACCTTCCGGTACGCCGTCACCTCGGCGGCCGGCGTCAAGGGCAGCAGGCTGGGGGCGGCGGCGGCCTCGGGGCTGACCGAGCCGTTCGTCGGCGCGCTGATCACCGGCGGTCCCGGGGCGACCGAGACCTACGCCTCGGTGGACCACCCCGACGTGCTGATCACCTCGATCGGCCGGGTGGACGGCGAGCAGGTGGTCCGGTTGCAGTCGCTGGCCGCCGAGCCGGTGACGGCGACGGTCACGGTCCCTGGACGGGATCCGGTCGAGGTCCGGCTGCCCGCCTGCGGGGTCGCCGTCGTCGGAGGGAAGCGCGCGTGAAGATCGTTGACATCCGGGCCACGACGGTCGCCGTCCCGCTGGAGGCGCCGCTGCGGCACAGCAACGGCGCCCACTGGGGCCGGTTCGTGCGCACGATCGTCGAGGTCGAGGCCGACAACGGGCTGGTCGGCCTGGGGGAGATGGGCGGCGGTGGGGAGAGCGCGGAGTCGGCCTTCCGGGCGCTTGTCCCGTACCTGAAGGGGCACAACCCGTTCGAGCTGGAGGCGCTGCGCTTCAAGATCGCCAATCCGACCGCCTCGCTCTACAACAACCGCACCCAGCTCCTGGCCGCCGTCGAGTTCGCCTGCCTCGACCTCGTCGGGCAGCACCTGGGCGTGCCCGTCCACGACCTGCTGGGCGGGCGGCTGCGGGACACGGTCCCGTTCGCCTCCTACCTGTTCTTCCGGTACGCCGCCGACGGCCATCCGGAGATCCGCACCCCCGGCCAGCTCGTCGAGCACGCCGCCCGGCTCAAGCAGGCGCACGGGTTCACCGTGCACAAGCTCAAGGGCGGCGTCTTCCCGCCGGACTACGAGCTGGAGTGCTACCGGGCCCTGGCCGAGGCGTTCCCGGACGACCGGCTCAGGTACGACCCCAACGCCGTCCTGTCGGTGGCCGAGGGGCTGCGGTTCGGCCGGGCCATCGAGGGGCTGAACAACGACTACCTGGAGGACCCCGTCTGGGGGATGGAGGGGCTCAGGGCCGTCCGGGAGCAGGTCAGGGTGCCCCTCGCCACCAACACGGTGGTCGTCAACTTCGAGCAGCTCGCCTCCAACGTGCTGCGCAGGTCCGCCGACGTGGTGCTGCTGGACACGACGTTCTGGGGCGGGGTCCGGCCGTGCGTGAAGGCGGCGGGGGTGTGCGACACGTTCCAGGTCGGGGTGGCCGTGCACTCCTCGGGCGAGCTCGGCATCCAGCTCGCGACCATGCTGCACCTCGGCGCGGTGCTGCCGAACCTCACCTACGCCGCCGACGCCCACTACCACCAGCTGCGCGACGACGTGATCGAGGGCGGCAGGCTGCCGTACGCGGACGGCGCCATCGCCGTGCCCTCCGGGCCGGGGCTCGGGGTGCGTCTCGACCCCGATCGCGTGGCCCGCTACGCCGAGTTCTACCGGGAGACCGGCGGCTATCCCTACGACCGCGACCCGGGGCGTCCCGGCTGGTACGCCACCGTCCCGAACGAGCGCTTCGCCGACCCCGCGATCTCGGTGGACGTTGCCCCATAATTGGCCGCTATGTCCGACGAAGTACAGACAAAGAAGCCCGCCGACAACCTCGTCACCACCCGGCACACCCTGCCGACCGGTCAGGGGTACACCGCCACCGCCGGAACCATGGTGGTGCGCGAGGAGGTGTTCACGGACGGCGCGTTCGACGGCCACCGCCCGAAGGCCGAGGTGTTCCTCACCTCCTACACCCTCGACGACGCCGACCCGCTGACCAGGCCGGTCACGTTCGCCTTCAACGGCGGGCCGGGGTCGTCGAGCGTGTGGCTGCACCTCGGCATCCTCGGCCCGCGCCGGGTCGTGATGGGGGACGCGGGCGCGCTGCTGCCGCCGCCGTACGCGCTGGCCGACAACGACGAGACCCTGCTCAAGGTGAGCGACCTGGTCGTCATCGACCCGATGTCCACCGGCTACTCGCGGGCGGCCGAGGGCGAGAAGGCCGAGCCGTACCACGGGTTCCGCGGCGACCTGGAGCTGGTCGGCGAGGTGATCCGGCTGTGGACGACCAGGAACGCGCGGTGGATGTCGCCGAAGTTCCTGGCCGGCGAGTCGTACGGCACGGTCAGGGCGGCCGGGCTGGCCGACCACCTGCAGTCGCGGTACGGCATGTACCTCAACGGCGTGATGCTGATCTCCTCGGTGCTCGACTACGCGACCGGGGAGTTCAACGAGGGCAACGACCTGGCCTACGCCCTCTATCTCCCGACCTATGCCGCCATCGCGCACTATCACGGGCTGCACGGCGACCGCCCGCTGGCCGACGTGCTGCGCGAGGCCGAGGAGTACGCCTCCCGGGACTACCCGTGGGCCCTGGCCCGCGGCAACCGCCTCACCGCCGGCGAGCGCGCCGCCGCGGTCTCCAGGGTCGCCGCGCTGTCCGGCCTGTCCGAGGACTACGTCGACCGCGTCAACCTGCGCATCGAGCACATCCGCTTCTTCACCGAACTGCTGCGCGACCGCCGGCTGACCGTCGGCAGGCTCGACGGCCGCTTCACCGGCTGGGACCCCGACGGCGGGCGTGAGCACTTCGCCGCCGACCCCAGCTCGAACGCCATCATGGGCCCCTACAGCGCCGCGCTCAACCACTACGTGCGGACCGAGCTGGGCTACGCCAACGACCTGCCCTACGAGGTGCTCACCGAGCGGGTGTACCCGTGGTCGTTCAAGGAGTTCGAGGGCGCGCACGTCAGCGTGACCGACCGGCTCGGCGCCGCCATGCGCACCAACCCGCACCTGCGCGTGCACGTGGCCTGCGGCTACCACGACGGCGCCACGCCGTACTACGCGGCCGAGCACGCCTTCGCTCACCTGCCCGTGCCCGCCGAGCTGGCCGCCAACGTCGAGTTCAAGTACTACGAGGCCGGCCACATGATGTACGTGCACGAGCCCAGCAGGCTGCGCCAGTCAGCCGACCTGGCGGCCTTCGTGCTCGGACAGCAGGCGTGAGGCGCGCTCCAGCCGCTGCCGCAGGCTGGCCGCGAGCGCGTCGAAGCGTTCCCGGTTGTCCCGGATGACCGCGCGCTGAAGCTCGGCGTCGGCCGAGAACCAGGCGGCGACCAGGCCCGAGGCCCACTTGCAGGTCGTGTCGGCGACGGCCGTCAGCTTCTCCTCCTCGCTCACGTCCGGCTTCTCCAGGTTCCAGCGGGAGTCGGCGATGGCCGACTCCGGGTCGGGGTAGGGGTGTCCCGCCTGGGTCATGCACGACTGCCAGCGCCTGGTCGCCGCGGCCACGCCGCCGTGCTTGGCGGCCTGTTCCAGGGTGAGCGAGTCCTGCAGGCCCAGCCAGGGCCAGTCCGCCTGGCGGGTGCCGCCCTCCAGCTCGGCGGAGGCGCGGTCGAGGCAGCCGCGGTCGGCGGCGGTGCCGTACAGGCGGTGGCGAGTGTGCTTGGGCAGCTTGTTGACCCAGGAGCCGGTGGTGTCCGGGGACGGGGGCCTGGCCAGGTGGTAGCCGTACCGCTGGGCGGCCGAGGTGTCCACGACGCCGTAGCGGCGGGAGTTGCCCGGGTCGATCGCCGCCAGCTCGGCGGCGTCCTCCGCGGGTGGGGTGACGGTGAGGCCGCGGCGGCTCATGCACCGCGCGACCAGGTGGTTGTGGGCATTGCCCAGGACGGCCCGCTGCTCGGGAGTCGGCTTGTAGGCGTCGAACGGCAACACGAGCTGCGACACCGAGGTCACGCCCGCCGGGGGCCGCTCGCGTACGGGCTCGCCGGCGGCGCAGGCCGCGACGGACAGCAGCAGCGCGCCCGCCAGGAGGCCGCGACAGCCGGTTTCCGGCGGCCAAGCCCGGAAACCGGCACTCCCGTTATTTCTCAGCGGCACCAGATGTCGATCGAGCTGGTGCGGTTGTTGCCGATGGCGTTGTTCGACAGGTAACCGTCGTTGGAGTTGTGGGTGAAGGTGCTGTGCGCACCGGTGTAGTCGGCGTGCTGCCAGAGGGTGGCGCTGCAGCCGACCCGGTTCCTGACGGAGCTGGTCTCGTTGTCCATGCTGTGCCAGGTGTTGCTGAAGTCCCAGTTCAGCCAGTTGTTGTCGGCCAGGTCGGAGTCGTCGGCCGTGAAGTCGCGCCAGTGGTCGCTCTGGCCCCGGTTGTAGTCGAAACCGGCGTACAGGCAGACGCGGCCGCCGTAGCACGTCGAGCGTGGGCTGGCCTCAGCCGCGGCAGCCGGGACGACCACGGTGAACAGCGCGGCCGCGGCGATGAAGCCGGCGGCCTTCTTGGTGAGCCTCACAGGTCTCTCCTAGATCGGTGAGTCGTTTCGGAACCCGTACCAAGCGTGTTGTGAGGGGGCTCGGGACCCACCCTCGAATACACGCAGAGACCTTGGTTACCAGGCTCACCACCTGGCACTTCGCCGGATTGACGCAACGATTGCCAGGTTCGGGAGGCGACTGGGGACTTACTCGACCTAGTCGGGGAGCGCCGCCGGGTTCCGGGCCAGCAGGCCGCCGTCCACGCGGTGCTCGGCCCCGGTGATGAACGACGAACGCGGCCCCGCCAGGAACGCCACCAGCTCGGCCACCTCTTCCGCGCGGCCCACGCGGCCCAGCGGATGGGCTTTCCCCCACTGCTCGACCTGCTCCTCCTGCGACAGGTCGCCCCGCCACAGGTCGGCCGCCCAGCGCAGCATGGGGGTGTCCACCGAGCCGGGGCAGACCACGTTGACCCGGATGCCGTCGGCCGCGTGGTCGAGCGCCATGGCCCTGGTCAGGCCGTTCAGGGCGGCCTTGCTCGCGGTGTAGGCGGCCACCTGCGCCTGCGACGAGAACGCCTGCACCGACGACATGACCACGATCGAGCCGCCGCCGCGTTCCCTGAGCCTCGGCACGGCGGCCTTGCAGGTGAGGTAGACGCCCTTGAGGTTGACGTCCATGACCTCGTCCCACACCTCCTCCGGGGTGTCCTCGACCGTGCCGTACCGCTGGACGCCGGCGCAGGTGACGACGACGTCGAGGCCGCCGTACCTGGTCACGGCCAGGTCCACGAGGTCGCGCATGTCGCCGGCCCGGCGCACGTCGGCGACGACGCCGGTGACGTGCTCGCTGTCGAGCGCCGCGTCCTCGTCCACGCCGCAGAACACCACGTTCGCGCCGCCGTCGGCCAGCCGGTCGACCACCGCCCGCCCGATGCCCATCGATCCGCCGGTGACCAGCGCCACCTTGCCGGAAAACTCACTCACGCCAGCACCTCCGCGCGCCATCTCGACACCTTGGTCTCCTGCGGTCCGAGCGGCAGGGCGCTGCCGTTGGCCACGGCGGCGGCCAGGCCGTCGGTCGGCATGCCGGCGAACGGTTCGAGCCCCAGCGTGCAGGCCCGTCCCCACCAGGGGTAGCCGGTGGACGCGCCGAGCTCCTGCCACATCCACAGGTAGGGGAGGAGCGCCGCATCCCACTCCACCCGGATACCGATATCCCCTGAAATTTCGTACCAACCCTCCGGGAAACCCGTGAGGTACACGATGTCGCTCGGCCCGCCCCGCTCGGGCACCACGCTCAGGTCCGTCTCGCCGCCCCCGTCGGCGGGCACCACCGGCCACCGCCACGGCCCGCCGGCCCGCACCCGGCGCCCGGCCGGGCCGATCGGCGTCGCGTGCGGGATCACCCGCACGCCTTCGGGCAGCCGGATCCGCGCGCCCGCCCGCAGGAACGGCGCCCCGAAGACGATGTGCTGGCCCCACATCGCGTGCAGCGCGAGGTCCGCCTCGTTGGTCGCCCGCCCCTCGACCTCCAGCGCGGCCGTGCCCGCCCGGAGCCGGAACACCTTCTCCACCCGGTACGGCAGCCGCCGGGTCCGCACGGCGAGCCGCACCGCGACCTCCTCCGCGCAGTCGGCCACCACCTCGCACGACCACGGCAGCCCGGCGACCTCGCCGTGCTGGGCCAGGCGCGCCCCCCGGTACTCGCTCGGCGCGCCGCCGTTGGGGAAGACCTCCTGCCAGCCGCCCTCGTAGTGGTCGACGAACTGGGCGACGTCGTCGGCCGCGCCGTGACGGTGGTCGCGCGGGTCGCGCAGGCCCTGCGGGGAGAGCCAGACGAAGTCGGTGTCGGTGGGCTTGTGCAGGAACTCCACCACGTCGCCGCCCTTGTCCGGCAGGACGGTCACGCGCAGCCGTTCGTTCTCCAGCGTGACCGCCCGCAGCCCGTCGAGGGTGAAATGCCGCAGGCGCGCCGCCCAGTTGCGCCTCACCCGAACGTCACGTCCAGGAACCTGGGCCGGTAGATCGACACGTCCCGGTAGTGGTCGGTGTTGACGAAGCTGTTGACGTTGTAGGAGACCACCAGGCCGTTCCCGGCGACGTCGGGGTGGGCGTGGGCGTTGTAGGTGAAGACGTTCCCGCTGGTCTCGGGGGTGGTGTAGACGTGCTGCTTGCCGGTGAAGGGGCCGGTGGGCGAGCAGGAGGAGTAGGCCACGATGTTGGGGCTGAGCACCTCGGTGGTGTCATGCGTGATCAGGACATATCCGGATCCGACCCGGGTGACGCTGTACTCGTTCGCCACCCCGCCCATGATGCGGGCCGAGTCGGTCTCGTCCGGTGACCACGAGCCGTCGGCCGTGCGGAACTCCCACGCGCCCAGCAGGCTCTGGCCCCTGACCCGGGCGAGGTGCATGTACTTGGCCGAGCCGAGGTCCTCGACGCCGTACACGTAGGTGTAGCCGCCGTCCTTCAGCAGGCCGGAGGCCCAGGAGACGCCGTGGCCCGAGGGCAGGTCGTGCACGCTGATCGGCTGGTCGAGCCGGCCGGGCGCGAACCTGGCCACCACGTTGCGGTGCCAGCGCCAGTCCCACGCGCCGGGGCCGAACCGCTCGTACTCCTGGTAGGTGACCTCGACCAGGCCGCCGGCCAGCGTGGCGTCCCCGGCCCAGAACCAGTGCTTGTCGTCGCGCGGCGGCATCACGGCTTCGGGCTTCGCGGCCGTGCCGTCGTGGACGGTGGACAGCCGCCCGTCCCGCTCGACGGCGAAGGAGTTGTTCAGGAAGACGGTGCTGCCGCCCTCCTCGACGACGGGCGGCCGGGAGCCGTCGGCGTTGACCTGGCCGAGGAAGGTGTCGGAGAACACCCACAGCTCACGGCCGTTCGGCAGCCGGAGCGAGTAGGTGCCGTCGGCTCCCGTCCAGTCGTCCAGGCGGCTGTTGTCGTTGCCGTACGAGGTGAACAGGCTGGTCAGCCGGGCGTCCACGGACGCGCCGCGCACGGTGGGCGCGCACGCCGAGACCGGCCCGGACGGTTCCCGCGTCACGCCGGCCGACGGCGGCACCGGCTTGGGCGGCGCGGCCCACGCCTGCTGCGGGACGGCGACCAGGCCGAGCAGGGCGACGGCGAGGGGGAGGAGGGAGGAGCGGAATCGCGTCATCACCGGTTCCTAGGGGCTGGGGGAGTCCCGTACAGTTCTAGTCATTAGATCACTTGCTGTCCAGGGCCCCCGGAGCACCGGCCGAAAACCGGGTGCCGGTGGTCGCGGGCGGCCGGTAGCCTGCCCGGATGGGCCACGTTGAAGTAGGACATCTGACGTACGTGCTGCCCGACGGCAGGCCCCTGCTCAACGACGTCTCCTTCCGGATCGGCGACGGTGTCAAGGCGGCGCTCGTCGGGCCCAACGGCGCGGGCAAGACCACCCTCATGCGCCTGGTCGCGGGCGACCTGGAGCCCGTCGAGGGCAGCGTCACCAGCTCCGGCGGGCTGGGCGTGATGCGCCAGTTCATCGGCAACGTGCGCGACGGGAGCAACGTGCGCGACCTGCTGCTCGGCGTCGCCCCGCCGGCCGTGCGGCAGGCGGCCGAGCGGCTCGACGCGGCCGAGCTGGTGATGATGGAGCGCGACGACGAGAAGGCGCAGATGCGCTACGCGCAGGCCATCAGCGACTACACCGACGCCGGCGGCTACGAGATCGAGGTGCTCTGGGACACCTGCACGGTCTCGGCCCTCGGCGTCCCGTTCGACCGGGTGAAGTACCGCGACGTGGCCACCCTGTCCGGCGGCGAGCAGAAGCGGCTCGTCCTGGAGGCGCTGCTGCGCGGCCCCGACCAGACCCTGCTGCTCGACGAGCCCGACAACTACCTCGACGTGCCCGGCAAGGAGTGGCTGGAGCAGCAGCTGCGCGAGACGCCCAAGACCGTGCTGCTGGTCAGCCACGACCGCCAGCTCCTCGCCAACGCCGCCGACCGCATCGTCACGGTCGAGTCGGGCAACATCTGGATCCACGGCGGCGGCTTCGCCGGTTACGCCGAGGCCCGCAAGGCCCGCAACGAGCGGCTCGACGAGCTGCGCAGGCGCTGGGACGAAGAGCACGCCAAGCTCAAGGCCCTGGTCAACATGCTGAAGAACAAGGCCAGGTACAACGACGGCATGGCCGCCCCCTACCACGCGGCCCAGACCCGGCTGCGCAGGTTCGTCGAGGCGGGCCCGCCCGAGCAGGCGCCCGCCGACCAGAACATCAAGATGCGCCTGCGCGGCGGCCGCACGGGCAAGCGCGCGGTCATCTGCGAGGGCCTGGAGCTGACCGGCCTGATGCGCCCGTTCGACCTGGAGATCTGGTACGGCGAGCGGGTCGCCGTCCTCGGCTCCAACGGCTCGGGCAAGTCCCACTTCCTGCGCCTGGTGGCCGGCGAGCCCGTCGCGCACACCGGCGTGGCCAGACTCGGCGCCCGGGTCGTCCCGGGGCACTTCGCCCAGACCCACTCCCGGCCCGACCTGCTCGGCCGCACCCCGGTCGAGATCGTGATGAACGAGCACGCCAAGCTCAAGAACGAGGCCATGAAGACGCTGGCCCGCTACGAGCTGGCCGGGCTGATCGCCGAGCAGCGGTTCGACACGCTGTCCGGAGGCCAGCAGGCGCGGCTGCAGATCCTGCTGCTGGAGCTGTCGGGCGCCACGCTGCTCCTGCTCGACGAGCCGACCGACAACCTCGACCTGGCCAGCGCCGAGGCGCTCCAGGTGGGCCTCGACGCGTTCGACGGCACGGTCATGGCGGTCACCCACGACCGCTGGTTCGCCGCCGACTTCGACCGTTTCCTGGTCTTCGGCTCCGACGGCACGGTCTACGAGTCGTCCGAGCCGGTGTGGGACGAGACGAGGGTCGTCCGGAGGCGTTAAAGAGTTGGTACGCCCGGCGCGTGTCATCTGCCAGCCGTGCCCATGCACGGGTTATCACGGCAAAGTGATCCCGCGTAGCCGAACCGTCAGCCTCCTCGCACTCGGGGCGATCTGCCTCGCCGGTTGTTCAAGTGAGGACCAGCCCGCCCAATCGCTCAAGCCGCTCGTTCTCAAGGAGCAGGTCTCGAACATCGCCAAGTCCACCGACGGTTACGCCGTCAACTGGGCGGGCGTGCTCAGCAACGCCAACCCGTGGCACTTCGGCGAGCATGTGGTGGCCACCATCGTGGGCCGCGACGCCGCCGGCACCGAGGTGGTGCGCATGGACCAGCCGCTCGACGCCGTGCCGCCGGGCGGCTCCCTGGCCTTCACCGGCCAGGCGTCCGCCACCGAGAAGCCGGTGAAGGTGACCATCCAGTACCGTCCGGCGCAGTGGCGGTCCGCCGCGCGCATCCCGTCGTCGTTCCAGTCGTTCCCGATCACGCGCGTCCAGACAATGCGCCAAAAAGACGGCTCTTACCTTATTACCGGCTATGTCGGGAATCCGTATCAATTGCCGGCGAGCAGCCTGGTGGTGAACGCGTTGCTGCGCGACGCGGCCGGCAAACTGCTCGGCGGCGGCAGCACGTTCGTGGACGACGTGAAGGCCGGCAGCCCGCCCAGGTTCATCCTCACCGTGGCCGGACTGCCCAAGGACAGCAAGGTCGCCAAGACCGACGTCACCGCCCGGACCTGGGGCTCGACCGGCCGTCCCTACGAGGACCTGGCGATGGGCGGCGCGCTCCCGGTGCACACGGTCAAACCCACCTCCGAGCCGTTCGCGGTGGACCGGGGGAGCGAGGCCATGGGGCAGGTAAAGCAATAATCGGTATTAGTCCGAACAAATTGCTTGGGAAATTGGCGGGGTCGCGGTAGAAGCGGCGGAACCGGTAGAACTACTAGTTACCGATCCATTACCTTCGGTCACATGAATGACCGCGTCCTGGTGGAGGCACTCCGCACCCGCGACCCGGGAGCCCTCGCCGCGCTCTACGACACGCACGCGGAGAACGTCTACCGCTACTGCTGGTCCCTCCTCCTCGACACCGACAGCGCCCAGGTGGCCCTGCGTGACACGCTGATCGCCGCCGAGGCGCACGCGGGCGCGCTGTCCCAGCCGGACAGGTTCCGGGTCTGGCTGCTCGCCCTGGCCCGGCAGGAATGCCTGCGCCGCCGGATGGCCGCGCCGCCCGGCGCCGACGAGGTCCTGGCCGAGGCTCCGCCGCTGGACGACCCCGCCGACGCCGACCTGCGGCTCATGGCCTGGAACGCGGTCGTGAGCCTGCCCGTCGCCGACCGCGAGGTGCTGGAGCTGGCGACCAGGCACGCGCTGGACACCGCCGCGCTGTCGCAGGTGCTCGCGATCCCGCCGCGCCAGGTCGAGCAGGCCAGGGAGCAGGCGCGCGATCGTCTCACCGATGCCGTCACCGCCGAGATCCTGGCGCGCAAGGGCCCCTACGACTGCCCGCGCCGGGCCCGGATCCTGGCCGGCTTCACCGGCGACCTCACCAGGGAGATGCGCGAGCACCTGGTCGGGCACGTCGCCCGCTGCGAGGTCTGCGCCCCCCACCGCGCCCGCCAGGCCTCGGCCGCCAAGGTCTTCGGCCTGCTGCCCGCCGCCGCGCTCCCCGAGGCCCTGCGCATCAGGGTCATGAGCTGCTTCGCCGACCCCGAGCTGCTGCCCTACCGCCGCTACGTCGCCCGGCGCACGGCCTCCCTGGACGCCGCCGGATTTCCCGTTCCCACGCAGACGGCGGCTCGAAGGTGGCCTCAGGCGGTGGCGGGCGCGCTGGCGGCGGTCGCGACCGTGGTGGCGATAGCAGTGATCTTCAACCAGTTCGGCAAGGACAACGGCGGTCTCGCCGGGGTGGCGACGGCCGCGTTCCCCGCCACCGGCGAGCCGCCCGGCATCAGACTGCCTTGGCAACCCGACCCGCAGGACGCCCAGTTGACCGTAGCGCCCATCCTCGACAGCGCCGCGCCCGAGCCGTTCGGCATGCTCGGCTCGACGACGCCGGTGCCGCCGGCCGTGCTCGTGCCCACGTACGCGAGCTCGCCGCCCGCCGAACCCGCGCCCGGCGAGCCGCGGCCGACGCCCGACGGCCCGCCGCGGACCGACCCGCCCGGCGAGGACCCCGGCGAGCCGACGTACGGCCAGCCCGGTCTGCCCGGCCGTACCGGCCACCCGGGTCATCCGCCGCACGGTGAGCCGGGCCACCCGCCCCACGGCGAACCCGGCACGCGCCCGCCCACCCGGACCCCGCCGGTGCCGACCCCCACCCCCGCTCCGACGCCCACCGAGACGCCCGCGCCCACCACCACGCCCTCGGAGACGGCGACGCCCGGCCCCACGCACACCCCCACCGAGGAGCCCGTCACCCCCGTCGAGAGCGGCTGAGCACCCCGTGGAGCTTCTGGAGACGCACCAGGACCGGCTCGTCGGGCGCATCGTGGAGGCGTTCGAGGTGCGTCAGGATCCGCATCTGGGGCGCCGGGTCTGCCCGTCGCCCGTCCCGGGGCGGGTGGCCGAGCTGGTGCCGAGGGGGCACCGCGTCGACTGGCCGACCTGGCTCGACCGCGGCCCCCGCATGCTGCGCCACGTGCTCGACCTGTGCCGCCTGCGCACCGCGCGCGGCCTGGCGGTGCTGTCCTGGCTGGCCGGCGGCCCGCAGCCGGACGAGCTCGACTGGATGTGGGACGCCCGCCGCCTGACCGGCCCCCGCCAGGACCGCATGTACGGCGCCGCCGCCGACGTCCCCGAGCCTGTGCTCGGGCTGGTGACGGCCAACTGGACCTGGGTGCTCGACACCTGCCACGGCGGCCGGGTCACCGCCCCCTACCTGGCCGGCACCGCCTACCCGGGCGACGGTCACGCCGCCGCCGACGCCGCGATGACCCTCTTCCAGACCTACGACCGCCATCCGGAGGCCAGACCGGCCATCGCGGCGGCATGGGCCGCGGCCCGCGTGACCGCCGACTGGTGCAAGGCCGCCGAGCTGCACGCCGCGTACGGCGTCCAGACCCCCGTCTTCACCTACCCGCGGGCCGCCCGGCCGGTGGTCACCGGAATCCGTCCGTGGATAGAACGGCTCTTCCGCCTGCGGTGATGACGTTACGCGCATGAAAGCGCTGGGAACTGTGTGCATAGAGTAACCATCTGTTTCCGGGGGGACCTATGCGCGCATTTCGGGCTGGGCTCCTGGCGTGCGTCCTGCTGGCCACCCTGTGTCCGCTCACTCCGGGCTCGCCAGTGCTGGCCGACCCCATGCCGTCGGCCAAGGACGTGAAGAAGGCGCGCGCGGCCGCCCGCGAGCGCTCGAAGGAGCTGGGGGTGGCCAGCGCCGGGCTGGCCGTGGCCCAGTCCAGGCTCGACGAGCTGGCCGCGGCCGTGGAACGGCAGGTGGAGGCGTACAACGGCGAGCTGGTCCGGCTGCGGCAGGCCGAGCAGTCGTACGCGCAGGCCCAGGCGCGTCAGGCGGCGGCCGACGCCGAGGCCGAGCGCGCCCGGCAGGCCGTCGCGCTGCTCGCCGCGCAGAGCTACGGCGGGATGACGGCGCTGGACCCGATCGTCGGCATGCTCATCGACGAGGGCGGCGTCGACGGTTTCCTGCACCGGGCGAGCGTGCTCGGCCAGCTCGGCGACGAGCGGGCCCAGATCCTGCGCAGGATGCGCGACGCCCAGGAGGTCGCCGCCATCCTGCGGACGCAGGCGCAGAACGCCTACGACGCCCGGCAGGCCGCCTCGGAGCGCGCCCGGCGGGCGAAGCTGGCAGCGGAGGCGGCCGTCGCCCGGCAGCGCCGCGAGACGCGCACCCTCCGGGTGGAGCGGCGGCAGCTCCAGCACCGGGTGAACGCCGCCCGCAGCCACGCCGAGCTGCTGGCCAGACGGCGGGCCCTGGCCCTGTCGGCGGCCGGCCTGGCGGCGGGCTCGGCGGGCGGCAACCTGGCCGCCAACTGGGCGCTGACCCAGCTCGGCAAGCCGTACGTGTGGGCCGCCGCGGGCCCCGACACCTACGACTGCTCCGGCCTGGTCATGCGCGCCTGGGAGCAGGTGGGCGTGCGCCTGGACCACTGGACCGGAACCCAGTGGACGTCCGGCCCGCACGTGCCGCTGGACCAGCTCCGCCGCGGCGACCTGCTGTTCTTCGGCCGCATCACCGACGACCCCGGCACGATCCACCACGTGGGCATCTACGTCGGCCAGGGCCAGATGGTGCACGCGCCCCAGACCGGTGACGTGGTACGGGTCGCCCCGATCTGGAGAGGGGACCTGGTGGGCGCCACCAGGCCCCGGTGAGGATCAGTGGTGACCCGCGTCCTTGGCCCGGTGGAACGAGCGCTCGATCTCGGCCTCGGCCTCGATGCGCCCGACCCAGTTGGCGCCCTCGACGGACTTGCCGGGCTCAAGGTCCTTGTAGACCTCGAAGAAGTGCTGGATCTCCAGCCGGTCGAACTCCGACACGTGGTGGATGTCCTGGATGTGGTGCATCCGGGGGTCGGTCGAGGGCACGCACAGGACCTTGTCGTCGCCGCCCTTCTCGTCGGTCATCCGGAACATGCCGACCGCGCGGCAGGTGATGTAGCACCCCGGGAACGTCGGCTCCTGGAGCAGCACCAGCGCGTCGAGCGGGTCACCGTCCTCGCCGAGGGTGTTCTCGATGAAGCCGTAGTCGGCGGGGTACTGCGTGGAGGTGAACAGGAGCCGGTCAAGCCTGATCTTCCCGGTCTCGTGGTCCACTTCGTACTTGTTCCGTTGCCCCTTGGGAATCTCAACGACAACGTCGAACTCCACCGCGGTTCCTCCGCTCAAGGCCCCCGGGAAGTCCCGGCTGGGCGTTAATGTCTCGTAGGCGAACACCAGGAGAGAGGTCAGGCGACGTGGCGCGGCACGAGCGTTCGATGATGCTGGCCACTCTCGCCGTGCTTCAGATCGTCACGATCGTCATCGGCGTCTACGCCATGACCAGCGACTTCAACCTGAGCGCGCTGACGAGGCAGCCGTCACCGATCGGGCCGACGGCGTCTCCCCGGGGAATCCCCCCCGCCCCCGTGGTCACCTCGGGGCCTGTGCTGGCCCAGCTTTCGGCGACGTCAGGGAACGGACCTCTCCCGACTAAGAGTACTTTGACCCGCCAGCTCACCGACGCGCTGGGTGACAAAGCACTCGGCGGCCGGGTGGGCGCGGTCGTGCTCGACGCCGCCACCGGCGCCCGGATCTTCGCCTCCAACCCCGACACGGGCATCACCCCGGCCTCCACGAACAAGGTCGTCACGACCACGGCGGCGCTCGCCTCGCTGGGCCCCGACACCCGCTTCTCCACCCGCGTCGTCCAGGGCCGCGCGCCCGGCGCGATCGTCCTGGTGGGCGGCGGCGACCCGCTGCTCGCCGGGCCGTCGGCCAGGCCCGGCTATCCCAAGCAGGCCTCCCTCGCCACCCTGGCCGCCCGGACCGCCGCCGCGCTGAAGGCCAAGGGCGTCAGGAAGGTCACGCTCTCCTACGACGACAGCCTGTTCACCGGGCCGGGCATCGCGCCCGGCTGGAAGCCCAACTACGTGCCCGACGGCGAGGCGGCCCCCGTCCACGCCCTGGCCATGGACGAGGGACGCCAGCGCCCCGGCGCCCGGCCTCGCGTGCCCGACCCGGCCGCGTACGCCGCCGCCGCCTTCGCCCGGCTGCTGCCCAGGTACGGCGTCGCCGTCTCCAAGGACGTCCGCCAGGAGCGGGCAGCGGCGGGCGCCGCCGAGCTGGGCAAGGTCGACTCCGCCCCCCTGTACGCCCTGGTCGAGCACACCCTGACCCACAGCGACAACGACATGGCCGAGGCCCTGGCCAGGCACGTCGCCATCAAGGAGGGCAAGGAGGCGTCGTACGCGGGGGCCGCGGAGGCGGTGATCGGGGTCATGCGGCGGCTCGGCGTGACCAAGGGCGTCAGCGTCGCCGACGGCAGCGGCCTGTCCATCCGCAACCGGGTCAGCGCCGACGCCATGGCCAGGATCATCGCCATCGCCGGCTCGGCCGCGCACCCCGAGCTGCGGGCCGTCGACTCGGGCATGCCGATCGCCGGCTTCTCCGGCACGCTGGGCAACGGCAAGCGCTTCACCCGCGCCGACAGCAAGGGCCAGGTCGGCCTCGTCCGCGCCAAGACCGGCACCCTCAACAACGTCAACACCCTGGCGGGCCTCGCCACCACCAAAGACGGCCGGCTGGTCACCTTCGCCTTCCTGGCCGACGACGTGCCGGTGAACGCCGAGCCCGTGCTCGACAGGCTCGCCGCGATCGTCGCGCGATCCTGACCGCCGCTTCTTCGCAGGCGTGACGAGAACAACGTACGGTGGACGTCATGCAGGTGATCGACTGGGATCTGGCCGTCACGACCGGCACGCGCCTGGTGCGCCCCGGTCCTCAGGTGAGCAAGGAGGAGGCCAGGCAGGCCGTCGCCGAGCTCCGCACGCTGTCACGTGAGGCCGAGGGCCACGTGCGCGAGTTCACGAAGATCCACACCGAGACCGCGCCGCAGCCCGCGACCATCGTCGACCGGCCGGGCTGGATCAAGGCCAACGTCGAGGGCTTCCGCGTGGTCCTCGAACCGCTGACCCAGCGCATGGGCGGCGGAGACAACCCGCCGCCCGCCATCGTCACCGCGGTGGGCTCGCGCATCACCGGCGTCGAGGTCGGGGCCGTCCTCGCCTTCCTCGCCTCCCGGGTGCTCGGCCAGTACGAGCTGTTCCTGCCGCCCGACCCGACCGGCCAGGAGCCGACCGGCCGCCTGACGCTCGTGGCGCCCAACATCGTCCACGCCGAGCGCGAGATGAACGTCGTGCCCCGCGACTTCCGCCTGTGGGTGTGCCTGCACGAGGAGACCCACCGCGTGCAGTTCACCGGCGTCACCTGGCTGCGCGAGTACGTCAGGTCGCAGATGACCGAGTTCCTGCTCGCCTCCGACCTCGACCTGCCCACGCTCCTCGACCGCCTGCGCAACGCCGCCGACACGGTGGCCGACGTGGTCAGGGGCGGCGAGGGCAACCTGATCGACGCCATCCAGTCGCCCGCCCAGAAGGAGATCCTCGACCGCCTGACGGCCGTGATGACCCTGGTGGAAGGCCATGGCGACTTCGTCATGGACGCCGTGGGCCCCTCGGTGGTCCCGTCGGTCTCGGAGATCCGCGCCAAGTTCGCCCAGCGCCGCGAGGGCGGCTCCCGGCTCGACCGCACGGTCCGGCGCCTGCTGGGCATCGAGGTCAAGATGAAGCAGTACGCCGAGGGCTCCGCGTTCGTCCGCAAGGTGGTCGACCGGGTCGGCATGGACGGCTTCAACAAGGTCTGGACCTCCCCGGAGACCCTGCCCACGACCCCCGAGATCGCCGACCCCGACGCCTGGATCCACCGCGTCATCGGCACCCCGGCCCTTCCCGCCTGACCTTCCCGTCCCGGGGGACCCGGCCGTGGCGTGCGGCCGGTTCCCCAGCCGGGACAATGGCTCCTGTGGGTCCCCGTCCAGCCGTCGCCGACGTGCGCCGGGCCGTCCGCGAGTCGCTGACCGACCTCGCCGGCACCGGCGCGCTCGTCCTGGCCGCGTGCAGCGGCGGCGCCGACTCGCTGGCCCTGGCGGCGGCGCTGGCCTTCGTCGCCCCCCGCGCCGGCCTGCGCGCGGGCCTGGTCACGGTGGACCACCAGCTCCAGCCGGGCTCGGCCGACCGCGCCCGGCAGGTCGCCGGCATCGCCGCCGGTCTCGGCCTGGCCCCGGCCGAGGTGCTCACCGTCACCGTCGGCACCGACGGCGGCCCAGAGGCCGCCGCCCGCGAGGCCAGGTACGCCGCGCTGGCCGAGGCGGCCGACCGCCTGGGGGCCGCCGCCGTCCTGCTCGGCCACACCCGCGACGACCAGGCCGAGACCGTCCTGCTGGGGCTGGCCAGGGGGAGCGGGCTGCGCTCGATCTCCGGCATGGCCGCCCGCGCGGGCCGCTACCGCCGGCCCTTCCTCGGCCTGTCCAGGGCCACGACGGTCGCCGCCTGCGCGGCCATGTCCCTCGTCCCCTGGGACGACCCGCACAACGACGACCCCCGCTACACCCGCGTCCGCGTCAGGAAGCGGATCCTGCCGATGCTCGACGAGGAACTCGGCCCGGGGGTGGCCGAGGCGCTCGCGCGGACCGCCGGAATGGCGCGGGAGGACGCCGACGCCCTCGACCAGTGGGCCGAATCGGCGTTCCCGAATTGCGCTCTTAGCGATATCGGAGAGTCCGTCATCCTGTCCGTACCCGAGTTGGAGAAACTGCCCGACGCCGTGCGCCGCAGGGTGCTGCGGCGCGCGGCCATCGCGGCGGGCACGCCCTCCGGCGCGCTTTCCGCCACCCACGTGCTGGCGGTCGATCGGCTGGTCACGCAATGGCACGGGCAGAAGGCGGTGGATCTACCCGGAGGTCTGTCCGCAGTTCGGCGGTATGGCACCCTGATACTCGCCATCAGTCCCATCGTTTAAGGAACCACAGGTGGACGCTGCCGACATGGGCAAAGACCTGGAGAAGGTCCTCATCCCCGAGGACGACCTCCAGGCCAAGATCAAAGAGCTTGCCGGGCGCATCGACGAGGACTACGCGGGCAAGGACGTCCTGCTCGTGGGCGTGCTGAAGGGCGCGGTCATGGTGATGGCCGACCTGGCCAGAGCCCTGCACGTGCCGGTGCAGATGGACTGGATGGCGGTGTCGTCCTACGGCGCGGGCACCAAGTCCTCCGGCGTCGTACGGGTGCTGAAGGACCTCGACACCGACATCTTGAACCGCCACGTCCTCATCGTCGAGGACATCATCGACTCGGGCCTGACCCTCCACTGGCTGCTGGAAAACCTGAAGTCGCGCAATCCGGCGTCGTTGGAGATCTGCGCCGCGCTGCGCAAGCCGGACGCGGTGAAGGTGCCGATCGACGTGAAATACGTCGGCTTCGACATTCCCAACGAGTTCGTCATCGGCTACGGGCTCGACTACGCGGAGCGCTACCGCAATTTGCCGTTCATCGGAACGCTCGCGCCGCACGTTTATAAGTAGTAATCCCGGCCATGGCCGGGAACATCGCGCAACGTGACGTACGTTGATAGGGCAAGACCGGTGTAGCGGGCGGGTCCCTCCGTGCGCCGTGCCGGTGTACCTTCAGACTCCGGAAGGGTGACCGCAAGTCCCCTTCGGGTAGTCAGAAGTCGCGGTGTCGGATGCCGCGGCCCCGGGCCAGCCCGGGGTTCCAGGCCATGGTCAGGAAGGGACGGGCCCGCAAGGGGTTCCGCATCGGATGGATCTCAAGCGATTTACACGTGGGCCACTGCTGTGGATCCTGGGCATCGTCGTGCTGCTCCTGCTCGTCACCCAGCTCTGGAGCGGCGGGGGCAATTTCAAGCAGGCCGACACGTCCACGGTCCTTCAGCAGATTCGCGCCGGCAATTTCACCAGCGCCAAGGTCGTCGACAAGGACAATCGGGTCGAGCTCACCCTCATCAAGCCGATCGTCGTCCGGCCGGGTGACGCCCCGGCGAAGCTGATCCAGTCCAACTGGGTCAGCGGCTACGGCGCGAAGCTGACCGACGAGCTGCAGGCCCAGGTCGACGCCAACAAGACGAAGAGCTTCACCACCGAGGTGCCCCAGGAGAACTTCCTGCTCAGCATCCTGGTGAGCTTCCTGCCGATCGTCATCATCGTGCTGATCTTCCTGTTCATCATGAACCAGATGCAGGGCGGCGGCTCCCGGGTGATGAACTTCGGCAAGTCGAAGGCCAAGCTCATCACCAAGGACACCCCCAAGACCACGTTCGCCGACGTCGCCGGCGCCGACGAGGCCATCGAGGAGCTCCAGGAGATCAAGGAGTTCCTGCAGGCCCCGGCCAAGTTCCAGGCGATCGGCGCGAAGATCCCCAAGGGCGTGCTGCTCTACGGCCCGCCCGGCACCGGCAAGACCCTGCTGGCCCGCGCGGTCGCGGGCGAGGCGGGCGTGCCCTTCTACTCGATCTCCGGCTCCGACTTCGTCGAGATGTTCGTCGGCGTCGGCGCCTCCCGCGTGCGCGACCTGTTCGAGCAGGCCAAGGCCAACGCCCCCGCGATCATCTTCATCGACGAGATCGACGCCGTCGGCCGCCACCGCGGCGCCGGCCTGGGCGGCGGTCACGACGAGCGCGAGCAGACCCTCAACCAGCTGCTCGTCGAGATGGACGGCTTCGACGTCAAGGGCGGCGTGATCCTCATCGCCGCGACCAACCGGCCCGACATCCTCGACCCGGCGCTGCTGCGTCCGGGCCGTTTCGACCGGCAGGACACGGTCGGGTCGACTTCTGGGCCGAGTGGTGCGGCCCGTGCCGTCAGGTCGCGCCCATCCTGCAGGAGATCGCGA